>CAKUKT010000160.1 GCA_934663655.1 uncultured Victivallaceae bacterium | reverse complement strand
ATCCACGCCCGCATCGGCAAGCAGCGCCGCGAGGACATAGCCGTCCCCGGCGTTATTGCCGCTGCCGCAGACCACGGCAACGCGCCCGTGCCATGTGCAGGCGTCGAAAATGCCCTGCCCGGCGCGCGCCATCAGCATCGGCAGGGATTCCCGGCGCAACCCGGAGTAGTAGCTCGCCGGTTCTTCCGGCGGTGGCGTCAGCGCGGGATTGAAACGTCCGGAATGCATGATCAGCGCCGCGGCGTGTTCGCAGATGCCGCCGTCGCCGTCATGACGGCAGTCGCATTCGGAGGTCGGATGTTCGCCGGTGACGACGGTGGTGTCAACGACGGCGGCGCCGTCGCGGAAACGGCCGTGCAGAATCCCGGCGGCATCACGCCACGCGATCACCAGTCGGCGGTTTTTCAGCAATTGCCTGGCGGCACGGAAATTGTTTTCTCCCGCGCATTCGATCAGGCGCTCTTCAAAACTCCGTTTCATCAGCTTCCCGGAAAATGGTTGATTGTCAATTATAGCCAATTAATATACACCTGCTTTGAAAAATTTTCCATGCTTGCCATGCCGGTTTTCCGCGCTTTGATTGAAAAAAAATCCCCGGTGATGTATATTATTAAATGAGTATTTGATAAGAATATATTCCCGCCGGAGAAATTTCGTCGGGAAGCGATTGAGAATGTGCTGATCATGGAAAAGTTGTTTTTGGGGATCGATATCGGTTCGACTACCTTCAAAGCGGTATTGATGAATGATCGCGGCAAGGTTCGTCATAAGATTTATCAGCGCACTCAACCGGTGGATTCCGGACGGGTCCGGTGTTCCGGTGTGTGTGCGCGCTGCGGGGCCTGCAATCTCGGGCAGTTGCGTCATACGGTGGATGAATTTCTACAGGCGGCGGGGCTTTCCGGGCTTGACGCCATCGAATGCACGGTGGTTACCGGCAGTCAGATCGTCGAGGACACCGCTGATTTTATTCCCTACGATTTCCGGGTCAGTGAGGTAACTGCGCACGTCGCCGGCGCCCGGCACTACTATCCGGATTGTTCGGCGATTCTTGATGTCGGCGGTCAGGACAGCAAGGCGATGGTATTCAATCCGCGGATGCGGATGTGGAACTACAAGATGAGCGGCATCTGCGCCGCCGGGACCGGAGCCTTTCTCGACAATATCGCCGCCAAGCTCGGCGTGCCGGTCAGCGAGATGGCCAACCATGTCAATTATGACAGCAATCTCGAATTTTCCTCGGTCTGCGCGGTGCTGACCGCCACTTCGATCAACAAATTCAAGAACCGTTATCCGCTCGGCGACATCATCGGCGGCGCCTGCCGCGCTCAGGCGCGGACGGTTATGTCCGGGGTCGGAGAGTTGTTCCTCGGCTATAAGGGCGATATCATTTTCCAGGGCGGAGTCGCCTACAACCGGGCGGTTGCCTATTATCTGCGGGAAATCACCGGCAACAACATCATTATTCCGGAATTTCACGGGGTGATGGGGGCGCTGGGGGCGGCCTGTCTGGCGTTGCAGTATTCCGGACTCAAGGATCGCCTGGATCCCGAAAGCGGGCTGCCGCCACCGGAACGCCGTTCCGTTGCGGTAAGTCTGCGCGCCAAGTCCACCCGCCGGGATTTTCTCGGCCGTTCCGGGGCGCCGCTGGTCTGGAGAAATCTCTTCTTCCCGTCGGAAATTCTCAATGCGCTCGGGGTGCGTTCGCTGACGCTGGAGACCTATGCGGCGCTGTTTGCGAGAAGCCAGCACAAGGTGAAGAGGGCTTTCGACCAGGCCTCATGCAAGGGTTTTTCCGGGGAGACGTGTTCATTTCTGCGGGTTCTTGAAGGCGTGGAACTGCCGAAGCCGGCGTGTGTGGTTTCCACTTCGCAGCCCTGCCAGCAGGGAGAACGTATTTTCCGGGATCTCGCGCGCAATTACGATATCGAGAACAACATCTATTCGCTTCATACTCCGGCCGCCGGCGGGGACTGCGACGCCAATGTCGAAGTGCTGGCGGGCGAACTCGAACGCGCGGTGAACATGCTCGAAAAATCCACCGGTCTCAAGATGGATCCCGGCCGGTTGCGCGAAGCGTGCGATCACTCCAACGCCGCGCGGGAATATTCGCTCAAATGCAATGAACTGCGCCGGGTCAATCCGCCGCTGTGCCGGGGATCGCAGGCGATCTATTTTGCGACGATTTTCAGCCAGCTCTGGGGGCGTCCGGAGTTGACTGAAATTCAGAAGGCGCTCTACGGCGAACTGCTTGCGGCGGCTTCCGAACTCAAAAACGCATCGATTGACGACACCCATCGGCTGCTCTGGCTCCATCTGCCGCCGTTCTACGACAGCAAGCTGCTCGATTTCGTGGAGGTCAAGTGCCGGGCGCCGATCGTTTTTGAAGAGGTCAACTATATCGGCTGGAAACCGCTTGATCCGGCGGATCCCTACCGTTCGCTGGCGCGCAAACTGCTGACGACCGGATTCATGGATCCGGCGTTGCGGGTGCGGGCGATTGTCGAACAGGTTCAGCTGGCTTCGTTCAACGGCTGTATTCTCTACAACCACGGTTTCGGCCGCTGCTCGATGGCTGACAGCAGTTTCATCAAGCACCTCCGCGAGGAACTCAACAAGGCCGCAGTGCCGCTGCTGGTGATCGATGGCGATTGCGTCGACACCACGATCGATCCGTGCAGCACCGAGACGAAGATCTCCGCCTACGTCGAGGCGCTGAACGAAAAGAAATATGGAAATATCTTCGGAAAATTGAAAGGCTGATGTCAATATGAACCGTCAACACGGCCATTATCGTACCGAAATCCGCCGGGAGATGCGCGGCGGCACTGGACAGGTCGGGATCGAACACCTCTGGGAGCCCGCAAAGGAAATGCTCGCGCCGAACCGAATGGCGGCGAAATTAACTCTGGAACCCGGTTCATCGATCGGTTTTCACCGGCATGAGGGCGAGGAGGAGCTTTTCTACATTATTTCCGGGCGGGCGCAGGCAGATGACAACGGCGTCACGGTTGAACTCGAAGCCGGAGATACGCTGCTCACCGGCAACGGCGCCGGTCATTCAATCCGCAATATCGGCGAAGATACGTTGGAAATTCTCGCCGTGATAACCAGGTACTGATTTTCCGGCTTTTCATAAAGGATATTGCAGCGATGCTGGAGAGAGAAGAGCTGCTGGAGTTGGCCGAAAAATTCGGTACTCCGCTTTTCGTATACGACGGCGACCTGATGATCGAGCGTTACAATGAACTTGGCAAGTTCATCACCTGGCCGAAACTGAGCATTCATTATGCGCTGAAAGCCAACTACAATCCGGGTTTGCTGCGGTTGCTTCGCGACGCCGGAGCCGGCATTGATGCGGTGAGTCCGGCGGAGGTACTTTATTCGCTGCAGCTCGGATTTGCTCCCGGGCGGATCATCTATACTGCCAACAACATGACCGACGCCGAATTTGAAGAGGTCTTTGCGACCGGAGTCTTGATGAACATCGGTTCGCTGTCGCGGTTGCGCAAATTGGCCGCGTCGCACCCGGGCAGCCGGATCTGTCTGCGTTTCAATCCCGATGTCTGTGACGGGGACAGCGCGATGACGATGACCGGCGGCGATCTCACGAAATTCGGAATTTTGCTCGACGATGTGGACGAGGTGCTGAGAATCGTGCGCGAGGCCGGACTGGTCGTGGTCGGGCTGCATGAACACACCGGAAGCGGAATTCAGCATGCGGAATCGGTGTTCCGGAGTATGGAAAATCTGATGTCCGTCGCCACCCGTGAAAATTTCCCGGAACTTGAATTTCTTGATTTCGGCGGCGGCTTCAAGGTTCCCTACAAACCCGGCGAGGCCCGGATTGATTACGTGGCGATGGGAGAAGAAATCACCCGGCGTTTCGCCGATTTCTGCCGTCGTTACGGTCGCGACCTGGAGATGCGCTTCGAACCCGGCAAATATCTGGTTGCCGAAGCCGGATGGCTGCTTACCCAGGTGAACACCATCAAACATAATCGTTCCCGGGTGATCGCCGGCTGCGACTCCGGTTTTCCGCAGCTGATCCGGCCGGTGCTTTACGGCGCTTACCACCGGATTGAAAATCTCAGCAACCCCGGCGGCGCCCCGCACGTTTACGATGTCTGCGGGAATATCTGTGAAACCGGCGACCGGTTCGCCGAACAGCGTGAACTGCCCGAAATCCGGGAATATGATATCCTCGGGATCGCCAATGCCGGCGCCTACTGTTATTCGATGGGGGGCGTTTACAACCTGCGGGCGATGCCGGGCGAGGTGGTGGTTGCCGGTGGCCGGGTGGTGTTTTACCGGCCCCGTAAGAGCAACGCCGAACTGGTGGCGGAACTTATCGGTTCCGGGGAGGTGTGATCGTCATGCTGGATGGTGTTCTTGATTCGGCTGCGGGCCGTTTTTATCTGGCGCTGCGGCGCGATGACAATGATTTATTCATGGTTTCGCGGCCGTTGCGGGGGCGGGATTCGGCGGATCTTACCGGATTCATCGATACTGAACTTGCCCGCTTCGGCTTATCGGTTGACGCGGTGGATCGCTGGACGGTGGGCGCCGGTCCGGGCAGTTTCACCGGATTGCGGATTCTGGCGGTGCTGGCGGCAGGATGGTGTTTCGGCAAGCCGGAGAAATCGTTTCGTTGCGTCCCCGGCGCGCTGGGGTTCGCTTCGGTGATCGGCGTGGGCGAAGGGGAGACGGTGGGCGCTCTTTATGACGGCAGAAACCACGAACTCTTTTTTTGCGGCGTCACCCGGGTTGACGGGATGTTGATGCCGACCGGTGAGAATCTGGTTCTCGGCCGGGAGGCGGCGGCGGAGTTTCTCGGTTCCCGTCCCGGAATGCGTTTAACCGTTCCGGCGGCGGAGGAGGCGGCGGTGGCGGCGTTGCTGCCACCGGGAGTTGAACCGTTTCCGGTCGAATATCCGGACGTGTTTGCGCTTGCCAGGTGTAAGAACATTCCCTATGACAATGATCCGGACCGACTGCTTTATTTCCGGGCCGCGGTTGAGAAATCCGGCGCTGGAAACTGATTTCCCGCCGGTTCTTTGTCCTTGATCTCTGGTCGTTTCCCCGGGGGAGACGGCCTTGTCTCCGGACCGGGGGAGGGCGGTGCTGCCGTAGCTTTGAATGTTTTGGGCAGGCGGAAAAAACCATCCACCACCGGTTGTTGATAAGTTGTGAACAACTCCCCGGAAAAAATTGTATTTCTCTGTAACTTATTGACCCGGCAGGAAGATTGCGCTTTTTACACCGGAAGTTGAGCCGATAAAACGGTCTCCGGGGAGATTTCGAGCGTAAAATGCTACATCTCCTTAGCAAAAAGCAATTAACAACAGACGACATTTTTGCGGCATTTCGACGGGAAAAATAACTTAAAACATTGATATGTGAGGGGATTGCACTTCTCCTGTTAATAACTTCGCCGCGGCCCCGGAATGAGGACCACGGGTTGACATTGCGGGGTTGACACTTTCACCGGACGGTAATATATTATGACTGTTCCCGCTACCGGGGGATTGTAAATCGACGGATGTCGGAATTTCGCCGACTCCGGGAGCGGTTTGATAATGTTCTCAGCGATGCCGTGGAAACGGAATCGCGATCAGGTTTTTAAACGTATCGGTTGTAACGGAATTTATGGAGAAGGTTGAAGTTTGTGCGGCCGACATCTGGCGGATCGCCGCCGGTCGCCTCAAGGAACGCAATGAGCCGTCGTATTGTCAGTGGTTCAAAAACATGACCCCGCTGGCGGTTGATGATTCCGGTTCGGTGCTTTCGCTCGGTATTCCGGACGATTTCTTCGGCAGCATCGTCAGTGACCAGTATGACGACCTGCTGCGGGAAGCGCTGATGAACATCAACGGCGTTGACTTCTCCTACCGGTTCGAAAGCGGCTATGAGCCGCCGGTCGATAAGGAAGTTAAAACCGTTCCGGAGCCGCCGGCGGTGACTTCGACGACGGAAATTCCGCCCCGGCCGATGCGGCCGCACCGCAATCCTCACGACTACACCTTTGATAATTTTGTTGTTTGCGACGCCAACAAACATGCTTTTGCCGCCGCCCGCGCCGCGGTTGAAGAACCGGGATTGTACAATCCGCTGTTTCTTTACGGCACCAATGGAGTCGGCAAGACGCATCTGCTTCAGGCGGTGGCGGCGGGAGTTCGCGCCTCCCATCCCGGCGCGGTTATCCGCAGTACCACCAGTGCCGAGTTGATCAACACCTTTTATGATTTGCTCAATCAGAAGCAGAGTCTCTCCAGTTTCCGCTCGCTGATGCAGGATGTGGATGTGCTGCTGATCGATGACATTCACAGTCTGGCCAAGAAGTATCAGCTTCAGGAAGATTTCTTCCACCTTTTCAACACCCTGTAC
>CAKUKT010000159.1 GCA_934663655.1 uncultured Victivallaceae bacterium | reverse complement strand
GGAGATTTTTCTCCATCACCGTCAGCATGTGAATGATCGGCAGGTCACCGAGGAAATTGTCAGCGCCGTAGTTGAAAAGCCGCCGCACCGGAGTGTCGGCGCGCCCCATGATATTCTCCAGCCCGGTCACCGCACCGAGGAAGTGGGATTTATTGATCATATCCGAGCCGCCGACGCCGACCATCAGGTTCTTGGTGTAGTTGGCCATGCCGACCACCTCGTGCGGCACCACCTGGCCGATGGAGATGATGAGATCATAATCTTCAAAGAGGAGCTTGTTGATCTGAATCTTCACCTCGTAATCCAGCCTGCCCGCAGAGAGTTCCTGCAGCATCTCACTTGAGGCGACCCCGAGGTCGCGCACATCGTTGCGCCAGTCGTGAACCCGGAAAAGTGATTTCGGAATCCGTTTCCCGAACATCAGTTCCAGTTCCCGTTCTCCCATCGGCGAATGGGTTCCGAGTGCCGGCATGATATCGATATGCCAGTTCCGGGAGAACTCCTCCCAGATAATCTCCGTAATCCGGCCGGCCATCGAATTGAGCCGGGTGTGGTCGGGAGGCAGCAGCAGCATTCTGCCGGAGCCAACGCCGGTCGCACCGATGGTTTCCGCCACCAGCCGCCGCAACTCATCATCGCTGATGACGAGGTCGCGTCCCCCCCGGGAGGAGAGCAGCCGGGTTCGTTCCCGGAAGGAATCGGGGTGGTTGCCGCTCATTTTCGCCACCACGGGTTTTCCGGAAGCGCCGCGTCGAACTCCGTGAGCAACCGCTCCTGGTATTCGCCGGCGAACGTTCCGGCAAGAAAACGATCCAGTCCCTCGCGGCCGAACTCTCCCCACGACTGCTCTTCGCGTCCCGGCACAATCGGGAAAAAGAGCGCCTGGTTTGCTTTGGCGGCCTTGTAGTCGCCGGGAGCGTCGCCGATCATCAGAATGTGTTCAGCGGCGTATTTGCCTTCCGCGGCGAAACGGATATGTTCGGTTTTGGTGCCGTGTTCCTGACCGGCGATGAAATTAACCAGATTATCGATCCGGTTTTCCTTCCATTCGCGTTCGAGAGCTTCGACCGGGGTCTGCGACACGACGATGATGTCGGCATTTGCGTGCGCCCGCGCCACCGCTTCCTTGAACCCGGGGAACGGCGGCACATCATGGACGGTCTTTTCAATCCATTTATTTACTTCCGTACTCCAATCGTAAAGCATGGCAAGTTCGGCGTTGTCCGGCTCCTTCTCCAGCAGCGCCTTCAAGGTCGGATTGCCGAGTTTGTTCTCCACCTTGATCCATTCCCGCATCCGGCTCATCGGCGGGATGGCGATGCCGCGCGCCGCGAACTCGGGACGTTCTGCGATCAGATCCAGCGCCCGCGCCACTGCCAGAAAACGGTTGCAGCCGCGGGTTTTGCTGTACAGATTCACAAACTCCCACACTTCGCGCGCATATTTGCTCGCAGCCTGAAAGCCGAAACAACGCACGAAATTCGGACAGAAACACTCCTTCTGCTTGACCTCCATGGTGTCGAAAACACAACCGTCGCTGTCGATACCGATGAAGAAATCATGCCGTCTGGGTAGAGCCCGCAATGTTTCAACTGGATTCATTATCCTCATTCTCCTCAAGCCATGTAGGTTCCGGATACGGTTTCACCGCTGTTTTCAGTCCAGGCGGTATGGAAAAATTCGCCACGCGGACGGTCGACCCGCTCGTAGGTGTGCGCACCGAAATAGTCGCGCTGCGCCTGCAGCAGGTTGGCCGGAAGCCGCTCCGAACGATAGCCGTCGTAATAGGCCAGCGCGCTGGAGAAGGCCGGCACCGGCACCCCGCTGAGTACCGCCTGTGCGACCACCTGCCGCCACGATTTTTCACAACGGGCGATTTCGCCGCGGAAAAATTCGTCGAGCAGCAGGTTCGCCAGCGCCGGATCCCGGTCAAACGCCTCCTTGATCTTGTCGAGGAAGCGCGCCCGGATAATGCAGCCGCCGCGCCACAACAGCGCGATTTCTCCGTAATTCAACTTCCAACCGTATTCCGCCGCCGCCAGCCGCATCAGCTGGAAGCCCTGCGCATACGAACAGATCTTCGACGCATACAGCGCGTCGCGCACCGCCGCGATAAATGCGGCGCGATCGCCGGTGAAAGGTGCGACCTGCGGCGCCGGCAGCACCTTCGCCGCCGCCACCCGTTCCTCCTTGATCGCCGAGAGACAACGGGCAAAAACCGCCTCGGCAACCGTCGGCGCCGCCGCGCCGAGATCGAGCGCACTCTGACTGGTCCATTTGCCGGTGCCCTTCTGTCCGGCGGTATCGAGAATCACATCCACCACCGGACGGCCGGTTTCAGGATCGGATTTCTCGAAAATCGCCGCAGTAATTTCGATGAGATAGCTGTCAAGTTCTCCCCGGTTCCAGTCGGCGAACACCTGATGAAGTTCGTCGGCGGAGAGTCCGAGCACCCGGTGCATGATCCAATAGGCTTCGCAGATCATCTGCATATCGCCGTATTCGATGCCGTTGTGGACCATTTTGACGTAATGCCCGGCGCCGTTGTCGCCGACCCATTCGCAGCAGGGGCGACCACCAGCCACCTTGGCTGCGATCGCCTGGAAAATCGGCTTCACCGCCGGCCATGCCGCCGGAGCACCTCCCGGCATGATCGAGGGACCGAGCAGAGCCCCCTCTTCGCCGCCGGAAACCCCGGTACCGATGAAGTTGATCCCCTTTTCGGCCAGTTCGGCGGTCCGCCGGATCGTGTCCTGGAAAAAGCTGTTGCCGCCGTCAATGATGATATCGCCGCGATCGAGATGCGGCAGCAGCTGTCCAATCAGCTCATCCACCGCCCGACCGGCCTTGACCATCAACATCACCCGTCGCGGCGAAGCGAGGTTGTCGCAGAGTTCAGCGATCGAATGGCAGCCGATGAAGTTCTTCCCCTTGCCGCGTCCGGCAAGAAAATGATCGACTTTTTCAGTACTGCGGTTGTAGACCGCGGCCCGGAAGCCGTGACTTTCGATATTGAGCAGCAGATTCTCTCCCATCACCGCCAGGCCGATAAGACCGATATCAGCTTTCGTACTCATGAGCTTCTCCGTGATTGTCTGTTTTATCTTAACTGGTTATAAGTTTTCTTCAATGGGTGGGAAACCGATACGGTCCGCCCTCCCCCGCGTGTACTGTGTTTATTGCCGTCGACGCCGCCGCGGCTCAGGATGCCGCGCACGTTTTTCTGAACGCGGCCACCCCCATTTCCGCTTCGACTACACGCCGCTGAAAGCGGAAAATCCGCCGTCGATCGGCAGCACCACACCGTTGATGAATCCCGCCGCTTCATCGTCGAGCAGAAACAGTATGGCGCCGGTGAGATCTTCGGGGCGTCCGAATTTGCCCATCGGGGTGTGGGTCAAAATGGTGTTGCCGCGGGCGGTCAACGAACCATCCGGATTGGTGAGCAGCGTCCGGTTCTGATCGGTGAGGAAGAAGCCCGGTGCGATCGCGTTGACGCGGATGTTGACCCGCGAGAAATGAACCGCCAGCCACTGGGTGAAGTTGCTGATCGCCGCTTTCGCGCCGGAATAGGCGGGAATCTTGGTCAGCGGAGTGAAGGCGTTCATGCTGGAGATGTTGATCACATTTCCGCCGTTTCCGGCGGCCATGCTCCGGCAGAACACCTGAGTGGTGAGCAGAGTGCCCAGGAAATTGAGATTGAAGACGAATTCCACTCCGGCCGGATCGAGGTCAAAGAAGGTGGTGACGCCCTCGACCGCCCCGGCGAGATCCTCTTTGAACAGAAATTCTTTGGAAGTGGTTCCCCGGGGGTTGTTGCCGCCGGCGCCGTTGATCAGGATGTCGCAGGCACCGAAATTCTTATTGACCACCTGTTCGGCGGCTTTGAGACTTTCGACATCCAGCACATTGGCGCCGACGCCGATGGCGCGACCGCCGGAAGCGTTGATTTTTTCGGCGACCCGGCGGGCATTTTCCTCGCGCAGGTCGAGAATTGCCACCGCGGCGCCGCTCGCAGCCAGCGCCTCCGCCATAACGCTGCACAGGATTCCGCCTCCGCCGGTGACAACGGCGGTTTTACCGGTTAGATCAACTTTCATATTCCACCCCTTTCAAAATTGAAAAAAGTTTATCATCTTCCGCCGTCGGCAAACCGGCGGCAAACTATCCTGCCGGACTTAATATAGTTCCCTTACAAAGTTGCGTCAAACCCTTTTTTTAAAATAACCGGCGGGAAATTGCCTGCTTAGTGCTTGACTTTTTCACCGTCGGAGGGCATATTCTGCGGTGTACAACAGCAGAACCCTGCAGCGCCGCCGAACTTCCGGTGGCGGAAAGGAAAGAAAATGAACGACACACCCGATCTTCACACCATATCTGTACTGGTCGCCAACCGTTTCGGCGTGCTGGCGCGGGTTGCGGGACTCTTCAGCGGCCGCGGCTACAACATCAAATCGCTGACGGTTCACGAGACCGCAGATTCGCGTTATTCCCGGATGACGATCGTAACGCTCGGCGATGAAGCAATTCTCGAACAGATTGACAAGCAGCTGCGGAAACTTGAAGATGTCCTTGAAGTCGATGATCTCACCGGACGCCGGTTCGTCGAACGGGAGATCGCGCTGATCAAAATCAAAACCGCTTCCCGCGAAGAACAATCCCAGCTGATCCAGCTGGTCGGAATTTTCGACGGCAAAATCGTTTCGGTCAGCCTCGGCGAACTCGCCGTCGAACTTACCGGCCGTTCCGACCGGATCGACAACTTCATTTCCCTGGTTCGCGACTTCGGCATCATCGACATGGCCCGCAGCGGCCGGGTGGCCATCGCCCGTTGTGCCGGTACCGCGGTGCCGATATCCTATTGACGGTTCGTGCGCCGGCAGTGGCCCGGTCAACCAGAATTTCCGCAAAAACCACCGGCACCGTGCGTTACCGGCGCACGGTGCCGGACAATATTTTCGCTCCTCAGATCCAGAAACTGAAGTAGAGATAGAGGCCGATCACCAGCGCCAGCACCACCACCGTGCTCACCACATCGCGCCGGTTCCAGCTCGCCCGGATGGCGGCGCGATCCAGACAGGCATAGGTGACACCGTCGAGTTTTTCGCGCGGCGGCGGCGCGGTCAGCAGCGATACCACCAGTATAATCAGCGCGCTGATCACCAGCAGCCATCCGGAAGCGTAGTAGGCATTCAGATCACCGATCCAGGCGAGCAGCGCGGGGCTTTCAATCTTTCCCTTGCCGAAGAAGGTCTGGCAGGTGAGTTTCACCATGCCGAGCAGAAATCCCGCGCCCAGCCCCCACACCGCACCGGCGGAGTTGACCCGGCGGCTGAACAAGCCCAGCAGAAACACCGCGGCAATCGCCGGAGCGATATAACCCTGAACATTCTGCAGATAGGCGTACAGTCCCCCGGAGGAGACCAGCTTCATCACCGGGATCCAGAGCATTCCCAACCCCACCACCACCGCGGTGGCGATACGACCGACGCGGACATATTCGGTTTCGCTGCGCCCGGGGCGGAGTTTTGCATAGACGTCGACGGTAAAAAGTGACGCGCTGGAATTGAAAAGCGACGAGAGCGAACTCATCAACGCCGCCAGCACTCCGCCCACCACCAGACCGCGCAATCCGACCGGAAGCAGCGTCGCCACCATCGTCGGGAAGACCTGATCGCCTTGAACAACGCCGTTTTCATTGACCGGCAGAGAGATGATTCCCTTGTGATGCAACGCGGCGCCGATAAGTCCGGGCACCAGGAAGATCAACACCGGCCACACTTTGAGAAACGCGCCGAAAATCGCGCCGCGCCGCGCCGTTCCGAGATCTTTAGCGGCCAGAGTACGCTGAACGATGTACTGATCCGTACACCAGTACCAGATGCCGACGATGATTGAAGCGATCATCACCCCCAGCCACGGGAAATCCGGATCCGAGAGCGGACGCCACAACGCATATTGGACGCTGCGTTCGGAACAGAAGCTCTGCAGTTCACTCCAGCCGCCAAGTTCGCGGAGACCGAACAGGGTGATGAAGAACGATCCGATCAACAGGATCACCGCCTGGGCGGCATCGGTGTAGAGCACCGCGCGCAACCCGCCGAAAATCGTATAGATACCGGTCAAAATCACCGTAGTGAACGCCCCCACCCAGAAAGCATTCTCCGGCGTTCCGAAGGTGTCCGGCAGCAGCGTCTGGAAAACCAGCGCCCCGGCATAAACCGTCACCGAAACCTTGGTGAACACATACGCCGCCAGCGAAATCAGCGACAGAATCCAGCGCGCCGTCGAATTGAACCGCTTCTCAAGAAATTCCGGCATGGTGAACACGCCCGACTGATAATAGAAGGGAACGAATACCCACCCCAGCATCAGCATCATCCACGCCTGAAG
>CAKUKT010000158.1 GCA_934663655.1 uncultured Victivallaceae bacterium | reverse complement strand
GGGCAAGACCGCCAGTTCGACCGGCGACATCCGATACCAGCGGATCCAGTCGGACATCGCGAGTATTTCCGCCCGCAATTCGATAAAACCCACCCCGTTGTCCCGCCGGTTGCGGCGCAGCATCCGCTCGTAACCGGCGCTCTCCGGCAGCAGCGGATCGGGGAAAGAGGTGGCGATCGACACCTGACGGATCGCCGGATTTTCGGCGGCGGCGGCAATCAGCAGATCAGCGAGCCTGGCCCATTCCTCCGCGTTTCGCGTTCCCGGCCGACAGCGCACCGGCGGCGGAATTATCGTCACCACCGCGGCGTTCGTGGTACGCAGTTCGTCCAGCGCCCGCGGCAGCGCTTCCATCCAGTCAAATCCGGCGATGTCAACGCCTGCCGGACGCCAGGAGTACCACTTGGTCTGCTCTCCCCTACCCTTGCGAAGCCGTTGAAATTCCGTGGCAAAGAGTCCGAAATCATCGGCCATGACCAAATGCACACGTTCGCCGGGCAGCCGATCCGAAACCATCCGGCCAAGCTCAAATCGTCGCCGTTCATCCACCCGGCGACGATGAATCACCGGGATCACCCGCGCCCCTTCACTATCACTGAATACGCCGTCAACGATCCGCAGTTCCGGCAATTGGTCCGCCGGAATAAACCGGACGCGTTCCCGCAGCACTTCCACACCTCCGAGCCGGACGCTCCACGTCACGCCGAGGGGTTCGGTGAGTTCGGCACCAGCCAATTCCACCCGCTGCTTCAGGTACCGTTCCGGAGCGAAACGATCTGCCGCGTCCACCTGGTGTTCCACCCGGTCGGATGTTGCGGGAAAAAGCCGGTTGTCCCGATCCGGCTGCTGAAGAATCGTAAATTCCCCGGGCACGGGCAGCCGACTGTAAAACTCCCGGTAAAACTCCCGAACTTCATCGTCGTAAATCACGTCGGGAGCAAAAAAACGGATCCCCGCGCGGAAATTACCGGGGCGAACCGAACGCTTGAATTCCGCCGTTCCGATCGCCACCCGCTTCTCTCCAACGACCGCTTCGACCTTCCCCTGCCCTTCCCGGCGCAGCAGCGACGCCTTCGCCCCCTGCCCGAAGCTCACTCCGTCAACCTGCCACTCCACGGCGTCCGCTCCCGGACCGGAGGCTTCAAAGAAATCCAGCCGCCGCAGGTCGCGCTTGTCGAACAGAAATTCCGCGCCGGCCCGGGTGGAGAATTTCAGCTCTCCGGCTTCCTCGCCGGAAGCCGCCGCCAGAATCGTCCCCGCCAGAATCACCCCTGAGATCAGTCTCCTCATTCGTGCTCCTCCAGCTTGAACGCGATATCAATCCGGAAATCCGGCAGCATCAACCTGCCTGCGGCGCGTTCCTCCGCGGAAATCTCCCGCCGTTCCACCACCTTCCCGGAGAGCGGATCGTAGAAGACCACCGCCCCGGTTCCGAGGCCGGGCAACGGCACCCCGGCAGCATGAACCACCACCGGCATCTCCTTTTCAGTCAACGGATAGGAATACATCGGCTCGTGCCGGAATACCCAGCCGAGACGTTCGCCGGGGCGGGTCAGCACCATTGCCTCCAGACGGGTGTTCTGATCCGGAGCGGGAACCGCGGGTTCACTTAGCTTCCACGCCGGGTCACCGCGATCGATGCCGGCGATGAAATCGGCGAATCCGCGATAATGTCTGCCTCGTTCCGGTTCCAGTGCGAAGTCGTGCCACCACAGAAACGGCGTCCCCGCCAGCCCGAGGAAGTAGGACCCCCACAATCCGGAATGGATGTCGGCGACGATCCTTCCGACCGCGCCGCCGCCGGAGGAACCACCGAATTCAGTCACCAGAGTCGGACGTTTGAATTCATTCATCCCGGCCCGGTGACGGCGCAGGAGTTCGACGAATCGCGTCGCGCTGTTGGTGTCGTAGTAGGCGTCGGAGGCGACATATTCAAAAAGTTCCGGCTCCCAGAGGCGCTTGCGACGCAGATTATTGTTGAAATCGCTGCAGACGTGGGTGGTCATCAAATGTTTTCCGCTGTCCAGTTTACGCAACTCCTTCGACGCCCAGTCCAGATGCCGGGTCACATGCGAAGCATCGTAGTTGGCCTGAAATTCGTCGGTGAGATCATTTTCGCTCCAGAGCTCAAACGCGAAAACCGCCGTCTCCGCCCCCCAGCGTGCGGCAATATAGCGATTGCGCCGCCGGTAATATTCCGCCGCCGGATTGCCATCGCCGATACTCCGGAAAAATTCTCCCGCCGACTCCAGACAGGCGCCGTTGGCGGCGGCGAACTCCCCCTTGAGATTATAGGGGCTGTCCTTCCACTCCGGATCGCTGGTGGAACTGATCTTGCCGTGGTTGTCGAGCACCAGATGGATATATATTCCGAGTCTTTCCGCCTCCCCGATCAGATAATCGAGGCGCCAGGCGTTGACCAGATTATAGCGTCCGAGTCCGTAATAATCGGTACGTTCACAGCTCCATTCGATTGCGAATGTCCAGGCTGCCATCCAGATTTCGACGCAGTTGATTCCGTATTCGGCGCAGCGCCGGAAATATTCATCATAATCGCGCGTTCCACCGTCACCGAGCGGCGGATAGCCAAAGGCGGTCTCGCTGCGAAGATCGATGTTGGTGTGAATATTCAACCCGATCGGGAAAAAACCCTCTCCGTTGTCAAAGCAAAAGAAGTTCTCGCCGCGGCCGTCCCGCCGTACAAACCCGCGGCGCGGCTTCTCGCCGGCGGCAACCTCGAACTCGGTTTCAAAACTTGAGAACGTCTGCGCCTCCCCCGTCGAAGAATCTGTGACCAGCAACCGGATCCGGTGCCGCCCGTTCTGCGTCGGCGTGAAACGGACCTCCCAGTAGGGGCGGCCGACCGGTTCGACGATCTCACCCGAGAAGTCAAACCGGCGCCGGTGTTCGCGGCTGAAAAAAGCGGGAACCAGCACCTTCGATCCATCCGGACAACTCACCTCGGCGTCGATGGAAATTTCTCCGGGATCGAAGGGATTGAAATATTCCCGCGACAATTCGAAACGCATCGCGGTACGTCGATACAACTCCATCCGGCGCGGCGGATCCCAGCCGATTATCTGAAATTCCGGTTTGTGACGCTCCCCTTCGAAACGCGGCGGCGAAAAACGGACTTCCGCCGCGCCATCTGACCGCAGCTTCCAGCCGACGGTGAAAACCGTCGCAGCTTCGAGCGCACTCCAGTCCGCCCGGTGACCGACAGCCCGCCAGCGTCCGGAACCGGCGTCCAGGGGAATCGTCAGAGTCCGGCGTTCGCCCGGCAGCAGAGTTTCACTGCGCACATCCTGATAATAACGACCGGTCTTGTCCTTGACGAACCACCAGATTTCCACCGGGGTTTCCGTTTCCGCCGTCACTTCGGCGTCGACCCGCAGAAAACGCTTCCAGATCTGCCCGCGCTCCGGACGGAATTTCCGGCGATCGGGTTCGCAGAAAAACATCGTCTCCCCTCCGTCGGCAAGACGCGCTGAAGCCCAGCCGTCCGGAGCGGCCTCCATCTCTTCCCGGATACCGGAGAAATCCTCACGCATAAAGCGTATGTCTCCGGCGGCAGCCGCCACCGCCGACAACACCGACAATCCAGCTGCAGCCGACAGCAGGAAACGAATCACAGCCACGTGCCCCTTTCCCACTCGAGCATGCTCTTGAAGATGTTTCCGCTGACCGCCACATTGAACACCTCGCCGTCCTCGGAACTCGGCTTCTCCTTGCCGGTATGCCAGAAACAGCGGGAAATCGGATAACGGTCCAGCGGATATTTACCGGTCCGGATGTGGTTGCTCTTCACATAATTCCAGCTGAGCAGCGGATTCGGCGTCCACCATTCGCAGGGCGCGCTGGTCAGTTCGTAGAAATAGCTGATGCGCTCAACCCGGACGCAGGCGCTCGTGCCGTCCTCAGCAACCGTGCCGTTCGGGGAATAGGGGTTGCCGGGGCGGTCGTAAGCGTCGGAATAGTGTCCCAGCGGATGCATGATCCACTCCTCGGGACTCACCTTCTGCAGATCCCGGTCGCAACGCAGCAGCGCTTCCGAAGCAATATATTTGCTGTCAACCAGCTTCGAAAACCAGAACGGCATCCGGGAACGGTTGTCGTCAGCATAAAGTGCGATCGCGATGCCCTGCTGGCGAAGATTATTGATGCATTTGGTGTCCTTGGCACGATCCCGCGCCTTGGCCAGCGCCGGCATCAGCAAGCCGGCCAGAATGCCGATGATCGCGATCACCACCAGCAGTTCAATAAGAGTAAAAAATGAATATTTTTTCATCCCCGGTCCCTCCGCGTATCAACCTCCGCTTACGGGAAATTTATCGTTGCCGATCTCAGTTTTCAAGTTTGAATTGTAAAAACACGGTAAAAAGCGTTCCGGGAGCGGAGGAGATTTGCTTTGCCGCCGCAACGCAAGTAAATTAATACTGTAACCATGAACTGAAATCCTCAATCGGAAAAATTCATAACTATGGACAACACCTGGGATCTCACTCCGCTGTATCGTGATGCCGCCGCCTGGCGGCATGACTTCGACCGCCTGCCCGCCGCGGCGGAAACCTTCGCCGCCCATCGCGGTCACCTCGCCGACTCGCCGGCGGCGCTGGCCGCCGCGTTTGCCGATGCCGACGAATTCAGCCGGCTCGCGGAAAAACTTTACTGTTACGCCCACCTGCTCTCGGACGAAAACACCGCCGACAACACCAACCGTTCACGCCTGGACGAATTGACCGGACTGCTGGCCCGCCTCTCTCCCCTCGAATCGTGGTTCGAGCCGGAAGTCATGGCGATCGACGACGAAACCATGCGGACTTTTCTCACTTCTCCGGAACTCGATTTTTACCGGCGTTCCCTGGAGGAGCTGCTGCGCGCCAAGAACCATATTCTTTCCGAACCGGAGGAGCGACTCTTCGGGCAGCTTTCGGATGTGCTCGGCGCTCCGGAGAAAACCTTTTCCATCCTCAATGACGCCGACCTCGATTTCGGGAAAATCCGCGACGAGCACGGAAAACTCAAGCAGCTCACCCATGGCAACTACCGGAACTTCATGGACAGTTCCGACCGCGATACGCGCCGGCGCGCCTTCAAAAAACTTTACTCCGGTTACCGCGGCTTGCGCAATACCTTCGCCGCCACGCTCGACGCCACGGTGCGCCACCACGTCGTCGAAGCGAAAATACGCCGCTATCCGTCGGCGCTGGCACAGGCGCTGGAACCCGACAACGTGCCGGAAACGGTCTACCGCAGCCTGATCGAAGCAGTGCGTTCCAACCTCGACGGCTTCGCCGACTACCTCGAACTCCGTCGCGAAGTACTCGGGATTGAAAAACTCGACATGTACGATCTCTATACCCCCCTGATTCCGGACTTCCGCCGCGAATATGAGTTCGACGAGGCGGTCGAACTGGTCAAAGGAGCGCTTAAACCGCTCGGAGAACTCTATTCAGAACGCCTCGGTGCGGCATTCATCCAGCGCTGGATCGACGTGCCGGAACGCAAGGGTAAACGTTCCGGCGCCTACTCCGGCGGCTGTTACGACAGCTATCCATACATCCTGCTCAACTACAACCGGACGCTCAACGATGTCTTCACCCTCGCTCATGAACTCGGACACTCTCTGCACAGCGCCTTCAGCAACGCCGCCCAGCCGTATCACTACGCCGACTACCGGATCTTCGTCGCCGAAGTCGCCAGCACCACCAACGAAATACTGCTCTTCGAACATCTGCTGAAACAGAGTTCCGACCCTGATTTCCGCGCCGCACTCCGCGTCCACCTCGCCGATGAGATCCGCGGCACCATCTTCCGGCAGACGATGTTCGCCGAATTTGAACTCATGATCCACGAACTCGCCGCTTCCGGAGAAGCCCTTTCCGCCGATCTGCTCAGCCGGGAATATTACCGCCTCAATGACATCTATCACGGCGGGAAAATCGCCGCAGACCGGGATATCGAACTGGAATGGGCGAGAATTCCGCACTTCTACTACAACTTCTACGTCTACAAGTACGCCACCGGCATGTCCGCCGCGCTGCGGCTGGCCGGAAACATTCTCTCCGGCAATCCGGGAATGCTCGACCGCTATCTCGGTTTCCTCTCCGCCGGAGACTCGAAGGACGTGATCGACATTCTCCGCGACGCGGGCGTGGACCTCACCCGTCCCGAGCCGGTGGCCGAAGCACTCGCCTTTTTCAACACCACCGTGTCCGAACTGCGCCGGGAGCTGGGAAAATGATCGCCTCTCTGCTGCAACGTTCCCTGAATGGAGAACTCCTCAGCCGCGCCGAACTCGCCGCGCTGCTCGCCGCCGACACCCCCGAGGAGATGGCGGAACTGCGCGCCGCCGCCTACGAGGTGAAACGCCGTACTGTCGGCACCCGGGTCTATCTCCGCGGCCTTATCG
>CAKUKT010000157.1 GCA_934663655.1 uncultured Victivallaceae bacterium | reverse complement strand
CATGTACATGTCGTGCATGGGGTTTCGTCGCGGATAGAGAACTTTCGTTCGCTGGTGCGGGACTCCGGATTCGACAACGCCTCGGTGGAGATCGTTTTTTCGCCGATTGCGGCGGATATGGGGATTATCAGCGATGCAGAACGTGAAAACGGGGTATTGCTGGTTGATTTCGGAGCTGGATGTACCGATTACGTGGTTGAGTTCGACAACGGCATTACCGCCTCCGGAGTACTGCAGGTCGGAGTCGATCATCTGGCCAACGATCTGGCGATCGGCCTGGATCTGCACATCGACCTGTGTCGCAGACTGATCGAATCGGGAGCGATCGGCCGGGCGGTGGCGGAACACCGGGATTTTCTGGAATTTCACAACAGTACCGGCGGGGTTCGGCGGGTGCCGCTGGCTTCATTTGAAAGCATCATCGATCTGCGGTTGCGCGAGATATTTGAAATCATCCGGGCGAGACTGCTTGCCTCCGGAGTGCCGCGTTGTCTCGGTGCCGGCGGGGTGCTGACCGGCGGCGGGGCGCTTTTTTATCGGACTCCGGAGATGTTCCGGGAAGTGTTTGAGTTATCATGTCGGATCGGCCAGCCCGGTGACATCGGTGGCGCCATTACCGGGATTGACACGCCGCGTTTCAGCGCGGTCTGGGGTGGTCTCAAGGTGGCCGCTCACTATCTCGGCATGTACGGATCGCGGCGCGGCGGCGCTTTGAACTGGGTGGTGGACAAACTCAACCGCCTGCTGGACAACAGTCGTCGCGGGTTCCGCAACTTCCGGGAATCGGTAAAATTTTAGCCGGGTATAGGAGCAACTGAGGATGAGTGTCAGGAATATCACGGTTTTGGCACTGGGTGGAGCCGGGTGCCGGGTGATGCGGGAGTTGGCGGGCAGTTCAGCTGCTGCCGGCTTGCGGTTGCTGGCCGCCGACACTGATCGGGAAGCGCTGGCGGCCAGCGGTCTGGCTCCGGAGTCACGGTTGCTGGCCGGCGAACTCTGGCGCAACGGACGCGGGTGTGGCGGTCGAGAGCTTGATGGTCAGCGTGCTTTTGCCCATGAGCGCAGCCAGCTGGAAAAGCTGTTGTCCGGCAGTGAGGCGTTGATTGTCGTTGCCGGACTCGGAGGAGGAGCCGGCACCGGCGGGGTTTCGGTGATTCCGGGGATATGCTCGAAACTGCGGGTGCCGGCGTTGTTTCTGTTGACGCTTCCCTTCACACTGGAAGGTCACAGCCGGCGCAAACTGGCCGAACGAACGCTGGAGGGCGAATTGATTTCGGTTGCCGATGCGGTGATTGCGTTGCCCAATGATCTGTTGTTTTCCTCGCTTGACGCGGCGACTCCGCTGGCGGAGGCCTTCGAGGCGGCCGACCGGGAGCTGGCCCGGACGGTGTTGGCGTTGGTGGCGCTGCTCGGAGCGGAAAATCTCTTCAACGCCGATTTTTCCGGTTTTTCCGCGCTGCTCAAGCGCCGTAAGAGTTTCTGCAGTCTCGGGGTCGGAATCGCCGGTGCGGAGGTTGTTCCGGAAAAGCGGGTGGCCACCGCGATGGACAGTTTGTTGAGTTCTCCCTGGTGCGGGGGGGCGTCAAGGTTGTTGGAAGCCGATGCCATTTTACTGTCGTTGCTGAGCGGACCGGGACTTTCGATCGGGGAAACCCGGGCGACGCTGGAAGAGGCGTGCCGTCATTTGAATCCGGAGGCGGAACTGCTGGTTGCTGCGAGCAGTTCTCCGGAATGGGAAGGCATGTTGCAGTTGACCGCGCTGGCGATCAAGTTCGATGAACGGGCCGAACTTCCGGTACCGGAGGTGCAACCCCGGCGCGGGCGGAGTCGGCGGGCGGCGGCTCCGGAGGAGAACGGCGCGGTTCAGTTGACGCTGTCGCTTGATCCGGTGGACAAGGGAATCATGGAACGTACTACCCCGGTTCACTGGAATAACGAGGATCTGGATATCCCCACTTTTGTCCGGCGGCGGATTGTGATCGACAACGGACGCGGAGAAGGAGCGCGGAAATGAGTTTTTTTGAAGCGGTGATGATGATCTGTTTCGGGGCCAGCTGGCCGTTGGCGATTCTCAAGACGATCCGGGCGAAGAATCCAGCCGGCAAGAGCCTGCTGTTTCTCTGGTTGATCTCCATCGGTTATGTCGCGGGGATCATCAATAAACTGCTCCAGCCGGAAACCGACTGGGTGATCTGGCTTTACCTTCTCAATCTGCTGATGGTGCTGACCGATACACTGCTGGTCTACCGCTACGCAAAACTGCGCCGGATCCGGGTGGGATGATGAGTGCGTCGGGAAAATTACCGGGGTGGCTTACGGCTTATCCGGCGCTGCATCCGGTGGCGGGTGCGGTGTTATGCGCCGGAGCGGCGACCCGTATTTTCGCGTTGCGTTTTGTTGATCTCCGCTATCAGCTGGTGCAGAGTTTTCCGATCGACTTATCCTGCCGGATTTCCGGCGGCGGGGCGGCGCTGCTGTGGTTTCTCGGAGTATTTCTGCTGCAGCGCCGTTACGGGCGGAGTGAATCGCTGGTGAGCGACTTCTGGGCGGCGAACTTCCCGATGGCGGTGCTGGCGGCCTTCTACTGGTGTGAACTGTCTTTTGCATCGCTGATTCTGGTGGCGGCGATTGCCGGCTTGTGCGCCGGACGGGTATTTGCCCGGCTGGATGTCTCGCCTTTTGCCCGGCTCCGGGTGAGCGCCCGCGGTGCTTTGATCACCGTATCGCTGGCGGTGCTGGCGGCGGCGTTGTGGGGTGCGTGGTGGCAATATTTTTCGTTTTCCCGTCTGGCGATGCAATGGCTGGACTGGGGCCACTATTTTGAGGCGTTGAACAATGTCTTCAAGGGGCGTCCGCTGGAGATCAACAATTCCGGCGGCAGTTTTCTGGGGGCGCGTTTCTGTCCGTCGTTGATCGTGCTGTTGCCGGTGGTGGCTCTGCAGTCGGAGTGGGCGTTTTTCTTTGCCGGCTCGCTGCTGGTCTGTTCCGGGGCGATTTTCGTATTGCTGATCGCCCGGGAGCTCGGAATGGCCCCCCGGGAAGCGCTCGGTTATGCGCTCTGGTATCTGGTGATTCCCGGGATTGTGAATCTCAATCTGCCGCTGCTGGATGGATTTCATGAAGTACTTATGTTCTTTCCGGTGGTGCTCGCTGTCGTCTGGTGCTGGCTGCGCAAATGGTATCCGGCGGCGGTGGTGCTGATACTCTTTTCGTTCGGCATTCGGGAGACGATTGGTTTCATGTGGTTCGGCTGGGGGGTGGCGCTGATTCTGCACGGGCGGCGGCGCCTCGGCGCAATACTGGCGGCGGCGGGACTGATTGGCGCGTTGCTGGTGATCGGAGTGTTGATGCCGTGTTTCAACCCGCCGGATGAGGTCTATATTCATACCAGCTTTTTCCCGCAACTGGGCGGTTCGGTCGCGGAAATCGCTTTATCGCCGGTGTTGCGTCCCCGGGAATTTTTCGGTTCGCTTTTTACGCTCCACAATTTCTTTTTCTGGCTGACGTTGTTTCTTCCCTTCATCTGGATGGGATACGGAGGGATATGGTGCTGGGTGGCGTTGCTGCCGGATCTGCTGATGGTTTCGGTTGACAACCGTTTTGATTCGCAGACGGTGCTTCGTCACTATCAGGCGGTGATGGTGATTGTGCTGGTGGTTTCGGTGTTGATGGGGGCGAAACGGCTGAATGAGCGCCTGCGTGCCGGTGGTGAAACCGGTTCCTGGTGGCTCGGCAAGGTTTCCGGGGCGGCGGCAGGACGCGGCCGGATGGCGGGCATGTGGGTGTCGACACTGTTCTGTGCCGCCTTTTTCACGCAGACGCCGGGGTTGCCGGGGTGGGATCCGCGACTTTTCTCCTGGAGTGACGCGCGGCCGCTGGTGGCGGAATTTGCCGAATTCATCGAACCCGGTGCGGAATTGACTGCCGGACCGCGGATTGCGAGTCACTTCATAATGCGCAATGAGGTATTCATCGATTATGATGATGATCCGCAGCGTCCGCTGCGCCGTTATGTTTTCGTGGAGGGTTTTTCGCCGATGTACGGTGAAGATCGGCTGGGGCGTAAACTGCTGGCTTCCCCGGATTGGCAGCTGCTCCACCACGCCTACCTCGACGAACGGCTGTTGCTGCTTTTTGAACGGGTTCCGGGGGTGCCGAAGCCGCCGGTTCCGGTCACCGCTTTCAGCGATGAGGAGTGGTCGGCCTGGGGAAGACCGATTCCTTCTCCGCTCCGCGAAGTGGAGTTGCGGGGAGCTGTCGATACCTCCGGTCTGCTGATCATTGCGGCGCGGCTCTGCTGTCGGATTGATTATGATCTGGGATTCCGGGTCACGCTCCGCTATTTAGATGGCGGGGAGAGCCGCAGTTTCATTTCATTCGGTGGCGGAATTTATCCGGCGCTTTTCGCCGCGCCGGGAGAGGTCTACCAGTTTACGATCCGACCGGAAGGGGTGATTGACTCCTGTCGGGTGGATCTGCTGCGGCTGTGATGATGATTGCACTCCCCGGGGACGGACTTTGCGTGGGGGGAGGGCGGTTGAAATTCGGTGATCGCGGTGGTATTTTAGACGACCGCGATATTTTATTTCAAAGGAGTTGCCATGCGCACCGCGACATTTCTGATTCAATCCGCCGACCGCAAGGGGCTGCAAGCCGGAATATGCGGTTTTCTCTATTCGCATGATCTGAATATTCTTCATTGCAGCCAGTACACCGAACCCGAGGAAAACCGTTATTTCATGCGGGTCTCGGTGGCGATAGAGAGTGATATCACGCGCAAACAGCTTGACGAGGAGTTTGCCCGGCTGGCAGCGGAAATGGGTTTGAGTTATCATCTCTATTTCAACAGTGATCCGCAGCGGGTGGCGTTGATGGTTTCGAAGACTTCCCACTGCCTTTATGATCTGTTGGTGCGCGCCGAAGAGAAGACCCTTGGCGGCGAAGTGGTGCTGGTGATCAGCAACCATCCGGATCTGGAGGCGGTTGCCGACCGTTTCCGGGTGCCCTATTTCTGCTGCCCGATCGAAAAGGGGCGCGAACGCGAGCAGGAGGCGAAGGTGCTGGAACTTCTCGATCATCATCATGTCGATCTGGTGGTGCTGGCCCGTTATATGCGGATTCTCTCGGATGATTTCATTTCGCACTATCCGGAACGGATCATCAATATTCATCATGCATTTCTTCCGGCGTTCCAGGGCGGCAACCCCTACCAGCGGGCCTGGAAGCGGGGCGTGAAGATGATCGGGGCGACGGCGCATTACGCGACCGCCGATCTCGATGAAGGGCCGATAATCGAACAGGATGTCGAACGGATCAGCCATGAGAATACACCGGCGGAGTTGCGGGAAATCGGTCGCGACATTGAACGCCGGGTATTGACGCGGGCGGTACGGGCGCATCTTGAGCATCGGATTATCGTCTCCGGACGCCGGACCATCGTACTTTAAATTTGGGAGGGAAGTTCCGGGATGGTGATGACGCGTCGGGTGAGTCTGCTGGAGAAGACGGCCGGAATCGTGATATCGGCGTTGACGTTGCTGCTGCCGTTGAAATATGGTACGCTGGCGGTGATGCCCGAGAGTTCCGGACACTATCCGCTTGCGGTCTGGGAATGGCTGCTGATCACCTGGCCGGCGCAGAGTTTCGGGATCGTTTCCGGTGCGGTGTTGTTGCTGGCGCTGGCGGCGTTTCCCCCGTTTCGTTTCCGGAGTTTCTCCGCTCTGGTCGCGCTGTTCTGGAGTTTCGGCTGGCTGATTGCGGCGTTGCCGGGATGGTTCGGATGCGCGGAAATCGAGGTTGCGCAGACCCAGACGTTGCATCTGGCGGGAATCGGTGCTTACGTGCTGGCGGTCTGGCTGATGCTGGAACGTCATCCGGAATGGCGGAATCAGCTGGCGGGGGTGATGGCCGCAGGGGTGTTGCTGGCGGGAATTGTCGCCTGGCGTCAGTACCTGTGGGGTTTTGACGAGATGCGGGAATTTGTGGCGCGTCAGGAAGCTGAAGGGATAATTCAGGGAGGCGCAATCCGGGCGAAGCTGGTTTCAGAGACCCGGGTCAGTGCGCCTTTTACTTCCAGCAATGTGCTGGCCGGCTATCTGGTGATGCTGCTGCCGTTGACGATGCTTGTGCTGCGCTGCTGGTCGGAACGTTTTGAGCCGGTAAAATTGTCGATGTGGCTGTTCTGGCTGTTCGGCGCGGTATTGGCGGGTGGAGCATTCATCCTCGCGCGCAGCCGCGGCGCGTTGCTGGCGGCGTTGGCGGCGGCATGCGGCTGGGGGGTGACCTCGTTGCGGCGGAAGTGGTGGCGAATTGCGGCGCTGGCGGCATTTTTGCTGCTTGTGGGTGGCGGTGCGCTGGCGGCGGGAGTTCTGGGCCGGGGCTTTGGTTCGATGGCCGAACGCGCCGACTATCTGCGCAGTTGTGCGCTGATGACGGCGGAGAAACCGCTGGCCGGGCACGGC
>CAKUKT010000156.1 GCA_934663655.1 uncultured Victivallaceae bacterium | reverse complement strand
CGGTAGAAGCGACGAAACACCCGGCGGCGTTCCCGGCGGGGAATGCCGGGGCCGTGATCGCGAACATGAAGCAGCAGCCGGCCCCGTTCCGGTTCCGGTTCCGCAGAAAATTCCACCCGCCGCCCCCCCGAAGCGTATTTCAGGGCATTGTCGATCAGGTTGCCGATCACCCGATCGAGCGCCTCGCGGTCGGCGAACACCAGCAGCGTTTCGTCGAGGTCGATCCGAAACTCCACCCCCAGGCGTTCAGCCGCGGCGGCAAAACGTTCCGCCGCCGTGCGAACCACCTGCGCCAGAATCAACTCGCCGGGACACAGGCCGTGCCGGGCCGGCCGGTCGCAGTCGAGCAGATCACCGACCAGGCGCGCCATCCGTCCGGCTTCGGCATCGATTATCTCGAGGTAGCGGGTACGTTTTTCCGGTTCAATTCCGGAACGGGTGCGCAGCAGTTCGCTGTACATCCTGATATTGGTCAGCGGGGTTTTCAGTTCATGCGAAAGCTGGGAAACCACCCGGCTCTTGCGGCTGGCCAGCCGCAATTCCCGGCGCACCAGCACCAGCGCCAGCAATGCTCCCCCGGAGACGACCAGCAACAGCGCGGCGATACCGCTGCCGAGCGCGATGCCGCCCCCGGGCTCATGGAGCGGCGCATAGGCCCGGAATGCACACCCCTGCGCCCATGGATGGTTCGAGTTCATCAGCACTACCGGCGGATTACCGGTCACCGAACGTCCATCTCCCAATGCGCCGATCACCTGCCCGGAAGCGTCAAGGAGTTCCAGTCGTCCGCCGCCGGGAAGCAGCGGCGGCAGCACCGCCCGCAACACCGCCCGCAGCAGCAATGGTTCGAGTTCGACGATGAGCCGCTCTCCGCCCTGACCGGGAACCGCAAACCACGGCCCGGCGTCAGGAGGAGCATCACCCGGCCCGGCAATCCAGACCGAACGAAAAAACGGTTCCCGCACCGCCGCCTCGCGAACTCCCCGCGGCGTGAAGGAAATTCTGACTACCTGACGATGGAGCCGCTGTTCAAGTTCCGCCAGAGCTTCGTCACCGCGTTCGGCCGCAAGTCCAACCTCGCCCGCCAGCCGCCGCGCCGAACTCTCCCGACGGAACGCCGCTTCATGACGCGACAACCGCAATGCGGTCACCCCGAGCAACACCGCCCCGGCCAACGCCAGCAGAGCGGCGACGGCGGCCAGACGACGGACGGTGTTCTCCCGAAGCATTCCCATGAGCGTCAATCAGATCATTTTTCAGCAGTGACCTTCAACTCCGGCCCCGGAGCGAAAAATTTATCTTCATCCTGATAGTACAGGTACGCGCGCGAAGGAGTCGCCCGATAACTTCCCGGCGTCTCCGCCAGCAGCGACACCGGCACCGTGCGGTTCTCTCCGCGGTGCAATCCCCGCCAGTAAAGCACCAGCTCTCCGTTGCTCTCCTCCCAGGCGGCAATACGACCGGACTTCGCCAGTTCCCGCAGCTGTTCGTAACGGGGCCGGGCTCCCGCCGGAATCCCGACCACCGCGATCGGCATCGTCGCCTCATCGCCGGTATTCACCACCGAGACCGTCATTTCCAGCGGTTCGCCTTCCGTGACCTGAGCGGCGGAGAGTGCCGTGGAGATCCGGAGCGGCGCCCCGGTGGAATTATCCGGCTGCGGAGTGTTGCATTCGATCGCAAGCATCGCCGGCATCGGCGAACCGCCTTTCATTCTGAGTTCGATCACATGCTCTCCGGGAGTCATCGCCCCGGCGAAATCCGGCAATTCAATGATGCCGGTGCTCTCCCGGGTGAAGGCGACCGGACGTCCGAAAGCAGCGCCGTCGATCCAGAGCTGAAGTTCGCCCGGTTCCAGCGGCTTCGAACGCAGCTGCGAATAGGCGTTGATCGCCTTGAGCGCCAGAATCGTCGCCTGCGTCGAACCAAAACGACCGTTTTTGCACTGCTCGGAGATGTAGAGCATCGCCTTCTCCGTTTCAGCGACGAAACTCTCTTCCAACCGCAGCCAGCCCAACACCGCCAGCGCGGTGGTCTCCATCGTCAGCGACGCCCCGCCGGAACAGGTGATCGTGTTTTTACCACCGGCCACCGCGCCGTCCGGCTGCTGTTTCCGGCTCAGTTCCGCCGCGAGGCGTTCCGCGGAAGTGAGATCCCCGGCCAGCGCCAGAATATTTACCGCCAGCGCCTTGAGATAACTGTCGTCGCTCTCGGCCGCCGATGTCTTGACCGCGGCGATTTCCCGGGCAAGTTCGGCGGGGGGAGTTCCGGACTCCAGCAGCGTCCAGAGAATGTAAGCGTTGGTCACCGGTGCCGGCGCTCTCCCGAAACTGTCGAGCGCTTTCTCATTGCGCCGGAAACCTCCGGAACCGTCCCGGCGCGCCAACAGCCACTCCCGGGTCCGGGAAAGCATCTCCGGATCGACCGGCATGAGTTCCGCCATCTCGGTAAATTCCATCAATCCGTAGGCGGTGAGCGCCTCGTGTCCCGGAGCCGTCCCGAACCACTCATAACCGCGTTCGCTGGTCTCGAAACCGACCAGCTTCCGGTAGCCGTCCTCCAGCAGTTCGCCGGTACGGCGCAGCTGTTCGGGAGCGATTCCACTGTGAAGCAGCTGGTACTGTCGGACCATCACCACCGGATAATTGGTCGAACTGGCCTGTTCAAAACAGCCGTGCGGTTCGCGCAGCAGCGCGTTCAACGCCGCCTCCAGCGAAGCCAGCGGCGTCGGCGTGACCCGCAGCGACGCGGTGAGCGTACCCGGTTCCACTTCGGACGGAATCGTCACCGCAATGCGGAAATCCCGTTCCGGACCGACCATTCCCCCTCCCTGGATCTTCACCGGAAACAGCCGCGGCACTACCCGAAGTTCCCGGGTCACCCGGTCGACGCTGCCGCCGGCGACGCCGGAGATCACCAGCGGGAAATTTCCCGGCTGTTTTGTTTTCAACTTCACCATCACCCGTTCCCGCGCCCCCGGGGCAAGAGCGGGCAACGGTTCCGGAAGTTCGACCTCCAGCCCCTCCCCCTTAACCACCAGCTGCACCGGGGCAAGTTCGCGGTCGGTTGAATTTACCAGCGCCACCGGAAGTTCCACCACATCCCCGGCCACTACGCTCACCGGCAATTTGGGTTCGATGTAAAACGGTTCGCGCGAAGTGAAGTTCGTCACCGCCGCGCCGAGCGCGCCGTTGTTCCCGGCGGCATCCGCGGAGATCCGGAAGCTGGTCACCGAATCGGGCAGTTTGAAGGTCGTTTCAAACACCCCGTTGCGCGGGTTGGTGGCCACGCCGCAGTTCCAATAGATCGTCTCGGTGAAATCAATCCGGTCGTTGGGACGGCGGTTCGGCCGCGTCTGATGCGCATATTCGCGGATCACCACGATATTGCCGTCCCCCCCGGGAGCCACGATCTTCCTCGCCAATGGCTTATCCGCAACCGCAATATCCGCGGCAACGATATCCGCGGCCTCCCGTAAGATCGGCGCACCGCGATCAGCCATTTCGTCGCCGCCCGCTTCCGGAACCGCCGCCGGTTTCGGAAGCGGTTTATCAGCATTCGGCGGCCTCATCTTCGCCACGGCTTCGTCCGCCGTCTCGGCGGCGGGGATATTCTCCTCCTGTCGTACCGCCCCCGCCGCCGCCATCATCGGCACTGCCCTGGGAAGCGGCGTCAACATGCCGAGCACCCGCCGCGCCGGCAGGTCAAAAGCCGAACGAATGCGCTCAAAGTCAAACAAAATAAAGCGACGCCACCCCTGGGTTCCGAGCAGCAGATCGATATCGCGCGCCGCCTCGGGGTTTCCGGGATCAAAATAGACGTGGGCGTCGGCGAGATCGCGGGTTTCGTTTTCGAGATAGACCATAACCGGAAGCTGCGGCGGCTGTTCCCGTTTTTCGACCATTTCGAGCAGCGATTCATCCACTGCGGCGAGATGGACGATCGCCCCGACCGGGCTGCCGTTGCCGTCAGTGGTCTTGACGAAGAGCCTCACCTCGGCGCCCGGCACAAATTCCGGCGCTTCGACCCCGAGTTCGATATTGACATGGAAACGGGGTTCGCGGAAAACCAGCCGTTCGGCCAGCGGCTTGCCGGCCGCATCAAAAACCGTGACCGTAAGCACCCCCTCGCTGTCGCCGGGATCGAGTTCAACCCGCTCGATCCGGCCGGGGGTCAGCGGCTGACGGGACAATTCGAGTTCCCGCTTGAAAATCGCCACCGACGACGCCCCGGAATCGACAGTGGAATTGACCTCGACGGCGATCTTACCGTCAAAAGGGTAGCTCTCGTGTTCCGCACGCAGCACCGCACCGGAACATTTCGCCTCCGGCAGTGTGAAACTCCGGCCGCTTTTCAGCCGCAGTTCAGCGCGCCGGCCGGCTTCGGGCACGATGGTGAACACCCCGCGTCCCTCATGTACGGTGGAAACCTCCGTCTCACCGACGGTGGCGGAGATATCCGCCGGTTTGCCGTCCCGACGCCGCGCTTCGACATAAACGCGCTGCGGCAGTCCCGCGACCAGATCCCCACCCTCGGGGTAGAAGTTGATCTCGTAGTTGTCCAGCAGAATCGGAATCGTCTTGGCGGCGTTGCCGACCACCCCACCGTCGGCAATCACAAAAGCCAGCGTGCCGTCGCCGCCGAAAATGCTCTCCGGCAGCGGAAAACTCACCGTGAGATTACCGTCGGCATCCGGTCCACCGGAATATTCGCGCCGGAAAATCTCCGCTCCATCGAGCCGGGCGATCGCGGTCACCACCGCCTTTTCCGGAACTCCGCCCTCGGCGCGGGTAACGTTGATCGTCGCGGTCACCGTATCGCCGGGCACGTAGCCGTCACGCAGAAATTCAATCTGCGTTTTGAAACGGGGAACCGCATAAGAACGGATTTCAAAACGGCGTTCAGCGGGAGCCGACTGGCCGGCGGTAACCCGCAGCGTGTATTCTCCCCCCGGCAGCGAACCGGGGATCTCCCACGCCGCACCGAAAGCCGGCCCCTCCGAACCGCCCCGGTAGGTCGAGAACACCGTTTCACCGCGCGAATTGATGATTTCAATTTTCGCGCCCCGCTTGATATCGGTCGGGAAATTGGTCAGCGCATCAAGCGCGATCGCCCGGATATACAATTTCTCTCCGGTCCGGTAGATCGGCTTGTCGGTACTCAGATAGACGATCGGCCGCGCTTCACCGCCGAGTTGTTCGGCGGTGACGACACCGGCCGCAGCCACCCCTCCCCAGATCAGCGTCGCGCCGGCCAGTCCCTGGAAGAACATTTTTTTATTTCTCATCACTTATCATACTCCTTTTTTCAACGGTCTGTCGTTCATTGCCGCTCCTTCCGACGTCAACAGTGGTGAGGAACTCCGCCGTCAGGGGAATCTTCTCCTGCCGGATTTCGCCGGAAACGGCATCCTGATATTCCAGTTCAATGATGCCGATCTCCCGGGTCTGTCCGGCGGAAACCGGAGGCAGGGTCAATTCGAGCCGGGCTTCGATCCGTTCCCCCGCGCCGAGCACCGGGCAGAGCATCAGCAGCTCGAATTTATCCTGCCATACCACCGGCGCACTTCCGGAAAAGTTTCGATCGACGCCCGCCGGAGTGACGACGCGAACCCGTGCCATCCTCACCGTCGGAAGCCGGGCGGCGGTCAGCTCCGCCTCGAGCTGCGACAATGCGCCGCCGCCTTCGTCAATGACCGCCATCCGGACGCCGCCGCGCGCGGCGGCGGCGGCCAGCCGGGATATTTCGTCATCATTCATTCCCCTGCCGCCGGGGAAAACGAGCAGCAGCTTCACCCGGTCGGACTGTTCAGGGACTCGGAGCAGTCCGAGCAGCGCGGTGGCGGCATCGACCGCCGATCCTCCGAAAACGGCGACCAGATGGTCCGAATTGCCGAGTTGCGACCGCGTTGCACCGCCGTCCGTGCCGACGACGGCGACATCAAGAGCCGCGTTCCGCACCGGAGATGAACCGGGGGCAGTCAGCGTGATCCGTACCGGCACCACCGCCGGAGCAGCGGCGGCAACCGACGCCCGCCGGGGCGAAACCGAAAAAACCGGCGGTGCGGCGGCGGCAGTAAAAACCGCGACGACGACGGCGGCGGTGACGACGATTGGTTTCAACATATTGCTCATCTCTCCCTTTGCAATTCAATATAGCATGGTTCTGAATAAAAATCGTCATTCAAACGAAAAAACATTGTAAAAGAATTGTCATTTGCCCATTCGACGGAATCAGGCCTGCAAAGCCGGAAAAAAATTTGCCGGAAACACTTGTATAATCGCCGCAAACGCTGTATATTAGTAATTTGAACGGTGCGGAAAAGCCGGGCTTATGGTTAATCCTCTGAACCTGGGAGCTGCGGCGAAACGCGGAAAAATCGTCGTCCGGGGTAAATACGTGGCTGTACCCTCGCCGACGTTCCGGCGAACCGGTTCGAATGAAGAGCGAACAAAAGCACGTCCCGAC
>CAKUKT010000155.1 GCA_934663655.1 uncultured Victivallaceae bacterium | reverse complement strand
TCGCTTCCCAAATCTTCAAGTCACAAGTCTCCTCTATGGAACCTCTGATTAAATTGCAAGAGCGGTCAGCGAGGGATTTTGTTCCAGATTGAGGTTTGGAAATCGCAGGAATCCTTTACGTATTTCAAGGTTTGCAAACCGATAAGCTGGGACAAAAGACCCGCTGAGCGCCGCTGCCGATTGATTCAGAGGTTCCCGAGTAGAAACACTCGGATACGGATATCCGACCAAGAGTCCGGGGGGTCATCGGATATTCTGTATTCCTTCCGGAACGGGCGGAGCGGGTGGTGCACCGTTATGTTGAAGGGGTTATCAATGACCGCAAAAGAAATTACAGTTTCTTCGGAGACAGGGACGAGCCGTTTTCGTTGCTGCTCGACCGTTGTCGTCAAATGTACAACGTGAATGGGAAAAAACGGCGCAGACGAGGTAAAACCATGGATACGGGGGTATTTCCCGTCAATTCAATCTCAACCAGATAAGGAGATTTACTGACAATGAGACACGCACATCGATTCACCTTGATCGAACTTCTGGTCGTGATTGCGATCATCGCAATTCTCGCCGCCATGCTGATGCCGGCACTCTCCAAGGCGCGCGAGGCGGCGAGAACCAGCAACTGCATCAACAATCAGAAGGGCGTCGCCCAGATGCAGATATTCTATTCCAACGACAATCCCTCCTACATGGTTAGCTATTACGATCGCAAGAGTTTCCGGGACAGCAGCAAGAATGTGGTCACCTGGGCGGATGTGATGTGGGACGGTAATTACGGCGGGGATGAGGACAAGGTTTATCAGTGTCCTTCCGCGATTGTGCCGATGAAAGATGACCGGGGGTATCGCTATTACACTTATGGAATGTATTATACCAATATGGTGGACGGCGGCGGCAATCTGCGCCATGCGCTCTACAACATCTCTTACTACGCGTATGGATATCAGGGCTCCTACATGGCGATGCGGGGGATTTCCACCCAGCGGATCAAGAATGCCTCCCAGGCGATTTTGCTTACTGACAGCTGCGATTATACCAAGCCCAAGGAACTCAGTCAGCACAACTGCGTAACGATGGCTTACGGCACCGGGGCTCCGATTGCGCGTCACAGCGATCGGATCAACATGGCCTTTGTCGACGGTCATGCCGCGACCATGCAGCACGGCGAGATTGCCCGGATTCTGCGCGACAATTCCACCGGTTCCAATCCGATGTACGCCCGCGATCCCACCTTCATGCTGACTTTTGCCGGCGACGGCACTCGGATCGACATTCTTTTCTGATCTTTTGGACGATATCTTCATTTTAAGAAAAACTCAGCAAGCTGCCGGGCTGGATGGTTGATCCTCCCGGCAGCTGTTTATTTTTTTGGGGAATGGAGCCCCGATGACCGCCGCAGCCGGATGGTTCTCTCCGGGGAATAACACCGCGTTATCACGAAATTATTGTCGGCAATTGAATGATTTTTATGGAAAAAAGAGCAATTTACTCTTGACATCGAACTCAATTCCGCTATAATATTAACTGTCATGTCGGCGAAAATCGGTTAGATTTGGCGCGTTCCGGATTGTATGGTCGGATATTTCCCGTAACAGCAGGAGAGTAGAGCATGAAGAAACGGATGGCTGATTTCACCCTGATCGAACTTCTGGTCGTGATTGCGATCATCGCGATCCTCGCGGCAATGTTGATGCCGGCGCTCTCCAAGGCGCGCGAGGCGGCCCGGGCGAGCGATTGCGTCAGCCGCCACAAACAGATGGCCTACGGGCAGCAGATGTACTGCAATGACAACGACGGATATATGGTGGTACGCAATGCGCGCAATTTCCAGGACGGCAAGGTCCGTTATGCATGGACCAGCATACTGGCCGCTTGCAAATATCTTCCCGACACTCCGAAACTCTATAACTGTCCGAGTATTCCCTCAAGTCCGGAGAGTTCTCCCGGTAATGGGGATTACTGCCATGGTTACGGTATGCTTGCCCAGTTCAGCGACCTGCAGGACGGTTATTATATCAACAGTATCTATCTGGTTTCGCAGGTTAAAAGCTGGATCGGGACCGAACCGGGGTATGATGGCACCAATTATGCGATCAAAACCACCAATATGCGGGCGGCTTCGCGGACACCCTGTTCGCTTGACAATTTCTCAAAATATGTAAACTCTCTGGATAAGGATAATTGGTCATCTTACCTGATTGACAAGGGTTATCAGGACAACACCCGGGCAGTGACGCGCCACTCCGAACGGATTGCATTGAGTTTCATTGACGGTCACAGTGCCTTGATGACCGGCGGAGAGCTCGCCGGAGCGCTGCGCGGCGCTCAGGATGTGAATTACATCAACCGCAATGCGATCGCCATCTATGCCATGGATGCCCCCGGCACGGCGAGAATTTACTATACTTCAATTTGATTGTTTCAATGCCGTTCCGCTTCTGATCGACATTTCGGATTTGCGTGTTGAACGGCAGCGAATATCGGCTCCGATTTTCTGGACGGGAAAATGAATTTCCCTCCGGAAACCGGTTTTTTGTGTCGTGAACTTCGGGAATGTCGCCCGAAATGAAAGCGTTAAGTTATATATTGGTGCAATTATTGTCGGCAATTTTTGAAAAAAAGTTGAAAAAAATGGTAATTCCTCTTGACTTTTAATTATTTTTTCCTATAATATCTTCATATCATATCAAGTGGAAAGCAGATTGTTTTGTAATTTCCCGGATGATCAGTTGAGTGTTTCTTAACAGCAACAGGAGAAGTCACATGAAAAAGAGAATGTCTGGTTTCACCCTGATCGAACTTCTGGTCGTGATTGCGATCATTGCAATCCTCGCGGCGATGCTGATGCCGGCGCTTTCCAAGGCGAGAGAGGCGGCCCGGGCGAGCGATTGCGTCAGTCGCCACAAGCAGATGGCCTACGGTCAGCAGATGTACAGTAACGATAATGATGGTTACATGGTGGTGCGTAATTTTCGAAATTACGGTGACGGCAAGGACCGTTATGCTTGGACGAGTGTGTTGGCAGCATGCAAGTATCTTCCTGATACGCCGAAACTTTTCAACTGCCCGAACATTCCGTACACTCCGGAAACCTCTCCCGGCAACGGCGACTACTGCTACAGTTATGGTATGATGGCCAGAACCGAGGATGTCCAGGACGGTTATTACATCAACAGTCTTTATCTGGCGTCACAAATTAAAACCTGGCCACAGCAGGGTGGCGGTGGAACCAACTGGGCGATCAAAACTTCCGGCATGAGGGCAGCCTCCCGGACACCGTGTTCGCTGGACAACTATGCCAAAAGCCAGAATGCCAGTAAGAAACATGTCATGTCCACCTATCTGGTCGACAAGGGCTATCGGGATGAAACCCGCGGGTCGATGCGTCATTCCGAACGGATTGCGCTCAGTTTTGTCGATGGTCACAGTGCTTTGATGACCGGTGGCGATCTCGCCGGGGCAATCCGCGGCGCGCAGGATGTGAATTACATCAACCGCAACGCGATTGCCCTCTATTACATGGATGCTCCCGGCGCTTTCAGAATCTATTATACTTCGCTGTAATTCTCGTGGTCTGGCCGGTGCTCCCGCCGCTTCTGAAAAAACCGGGGTATTCTTTTTTGACCCGGACGATGCGGGGGGGGGGCGGGGCCTTCTGGGAGCCGCCCCCGGTTCCGAGGGGGGGCAGGGAGTCTCCCCCGGTTCCAAGGGGGGGGCGGGGTTTCTGGGCGCTGCCCCCGGTTTCGAGGGGGTGGCGGGTTATGCGTAAACAACGGTTTTCGTCGGAAAGTGTCCGGGGAAAAGGATTATATCGATCTCAAACAGCAAAGGAATTCCAATGGGTAAACTCGCTTTAAAATCGCTGGTTATGTTTGTCGCCGCTGCGGCGTTCGCTCTGACCGCAGCGGAGAAGAAGGAACCGATGTTCTCCTCCACCATCGACTACCTCGATTACGTTTTTTTCGATAAGCTGGCCGCGGGGAAGGAATATTATCCGCTGGAAATCTACGAGCAGCGGATTCGGGAGATGGCCGAGGGAGGAGTCAAGAAAATTTACCTGCGGGTAAACGTCTGCGGCACTACTCACTATCCGTCTGAAGTTTCCGCTCTTTATGGTGAGGACGGGGCGTTCCACTGGACATTCAAGGATGGTGCGCTGCGGCTGATCGAAACCTACAAACACTACGACCCGGTGGCCGAGACGATCCGCCTCGGCAAGAAGTACGGCATGGAGGTGTGGGCCTGGGAAAGTCTTTTCGACGACGCGGGAGTGCGTTACAATGAGAGCGACTGCCCGCCGGAGTTCATCGAACTTTACCGTCGCCACGACGGCTGGGCGCTGCTCGATCCCTTTTATCGTGACAATATGGACGCACTCGCTGAACGCGATCCGCGCCTGATCATGCCCGAGGACAAGGTGGAGGAGCTCACTCGCGAGGCGAGAAAGAACCCCATCGGGAAAATCGTTTTCACCAACCTGGATAAAGGCGGTGCCGTTCCGGATTTCACCGGTGAGGATATCGATGTGCTCACCAGCAGCGACAACATCAATTATCGTTCCGTCGGTCAACCGTTCAAGTTCACGACTTCGGTGACTCCCGAAGGTTTCAACCGTTTTGAGATCTCCGGTCTCAATATCACCGATCCCTATGTCAAGATCGTCGGCAAGAAGCCGTTCAGTACCAACCGTTTCTCCTTTATCCTCAAGGACGCGCGGGGTCAGGGGGAGATTTTCGACATCAATGGGCGCAAAGTGGCTTCGGTCTGGACCTGGCATGATGCTCCCGCCGGCCGGGGGGCGCTGAATTTCGCCAATCTCACCGGATCAGCCGCCTGGGATTACGGCAACCGGCAGATCGGGTTCATCGTCGGTGAATTGAAGCCTCAGCGTTATTATCTCGGTGTCGCCGAGTTCAACGTGCCCAAGGCGATGAAACACAAGGTCGATCGTTTTGAGGAACTTGCCCGTTATCCATTTGACGGTTTCATGTTCAACGTCCGTTGCCACAGCCGCACCGCCAATCCGGAACAGTATGGATTCAACCCCGAAGTCAGGGAAAAATTCCTTAAACGTTTCGGCAAGGACATTTACAAGGATGATTTCGATCTCGCTGATCTCTTCCAGCTGCGCGCCGAAGCAATCGCCGATTTCTTCGTGAAATGCAAGGAACTCTCCGACGGTCGGCCGATTTATCTCTCCGGAGTCAAAAATCCGGGTACCGGGCAGCGCGCCTATTACGGTGAGGCTTTCGGCCCTCTGCCGTGGCTTTATAAGCGCTATTTCGCCGACGGTTCGATTGACGGTGTGATCATGATCGGCGACGATTTCGCCGACTACTTCACCGATGAGATCACCGGCGGCAAGCCGATTAAACTTGGCGTCTTCCGGGAAATGGCGCACTATCCGGCCGATCGTGCCAAAGGTGCCGCCGATCTCCGGGAACTCAAGAAGCGTTCCGATCTCGATGAGGTCGAACTTTACGAAACGTTGATCCTCACCGACAATCCCGAAATTTATGACATCATCAAGGAGTGAGTGAAGTCCGCGTCGCAACGCGACCGCTTTCATCATCCATAGTTTCATCCCGGAGAATCCGCCCGGCTTCTCCGGGTTTTTCTTTCCGGTAACCGCGGGAACTGACGTATCCGCCAGGCGGGAGTGAAAAAAGTGGAAAATTCGTGGTTTCGGTACTTGACTATGCCGGGAGTGGGGTGTATATTAGGTTTAGATAAAAAAATATCTATGTAAAAACATCTATATTTTTATATCACAAGTGTGAAAAGTTTTCCTTTTCAGTTTGACTGATTCCGTTCCCGGTGATATGTTCTCTTACCGGCCGCCGTTCAAGGCGAAACTGAGAGCAGGGAACGGCGGATAACAACAATGCCGGTTTTCAGGAAAGAGGGGTTGACAATGAACGACAAAAAAGAAAAAACCGAGCTTACGCCGGAAGAAATCGAGCGCGAAGAACTTAATGCGCTGGTTTCCCGCGTGAAAGCCGCCCAGAAGAAATTCGCCGAGTTCACCCAGGAGCAGGTTGACGCGGTGTTCCGTGCCGCCGCGCTCGCCGCCAACAACGCCCGGATTCCGCTCGCCCAGATGGCCGTCGCCGAATCGGGCATGGGCGTCGTCGAAGATAAAGTCATCAAGAATCACTTCGCTTCCGAATACATTTACAACAAGTACCGGCACTACCGCACCTGCGGCATCATCGAGGAAGATGAGGCCTTCGGTATCGTCAAGGTCGCCGAACCCCTCGGCGTCATCGCCGGTATCGTGCCCACTACCAACCCGACTTCGACAGCGATCTTTAAATCGCTGATCGCGCTCAAAACCAGAAACGGTATCATCTTCAGCCCGCACCCGCGCGCCAAGAAATGCACCATCGAAGCCGCCAGAATCGTCCTCGAAGCCGCCGTCAAGGCCGGTGCTCCGGATGATATCATCGGCTGGATCGAGGAGCCGACCGTAACCAAGAGTCAGCACCTGATGAGCCATCCCGACATC
>CAKUKT010000154.1 GCA_934663655.1 uncultured Victivallaceae bacterium | reverse complement strand
GATCTTTATCTAAATTTCAATGAAGCAGCGACTGCTTCCACTATAATTAACCAATACATTATAAAAGCATAGCACCGGCGGAAGTAAATTTCAAGCGATTATGCAACTTCCAACGCATTTTTTTTCATAGCCGGGACGTTCGACCGATCCTGCAATGAGTAATGATGTTTCATTACCCGGCAATTTTGTTTTCCCACGCCTCCGCCAGTTTCATTTACCCGCGGGAACCGTTCGGAAAATAAAACTGCAAAAATTTTTTAAAAACGATTTGCATTTTCATAAATTGGAGTTATTTTAAAATTGTATTCACTACAAAACAGCTGGAATAAATCTTCCGGCACTAAACAGAAAAGGAAAATAAAATGAAAAAATTTGTCTGCACCGTCTGTGGTTACGTTCATACCGGCGACTCCGCTCCGGAATTCTGTCCCCAGTGCAAGGCTCCGGCCTCGAAGTTCAAGGAGCAAACCGGTGACGCCGATCTCAAGTGGGCGGCCGAACACACCATCAACACCAAGTCGGCGGAACTCGACCCCGAAGTGCTCAGCGGCCTCCGCGCCAACTTCACCGGCGAATGCACCGAGGTCGGCATGTACCTCGCGATGAGCCGTCAGGCGGATCGTGAAGGATATCCGGAAATCGCCGAAGCCTACAAACGCATCGCTTTCGAGGAAGCCGAACACGCGGCGAAGTTCGCCGAACTTCTCGGCGAAGTGGTCGTGCCCTGCACCAAGACCAACCTCAAGATGCGCGTCGAAGCCGAGCACGGCGCCTGCGCCGGTAAACTCGATATCGCCAAACGCGCCAAGGAACTTGGTCTCGATGCGATCCATGATACCGTTCATGAGATGAGCAAGGATGAGGCTCGGCACGGCGCGGCCTTCGCCGGATTGCTCAAGCGCTACTTCTGATCCCACCGGATCGGAAACAGACCGGGCGGCGGTAACTGAATATCTATAAGAGTTCCGTTCCCCCGCCCGGAAACTCCGGACGCTGTACAGGAGTAAGAGGCCGGTGAAGAATTATTGCCGGCAGGAGGAGGAGAAATTATGAATAATCCGATCACCCCGGCCGAAACCGCGGCCAAACTGCGCGGTTTCGGTATTTCACCCTCGCCGCAGCGGGTGGCGATATACGGCTTTCTGCTTTCACATCCGACCCACCCCACGGCGGAAACCATCTTCACCGCCGTCCGCGCGGAACAGCCGTCGATTTCACTTACGACCGTCTACAACACCCTGAAGCTCCTGACCGGGAAACACGCGGTTCAGACCGTCATAATCGAGGATGGAGAACTGCGGTACGACGGCGATATCCGGGAACACGCCCACTTCAAGTGCCTCAAGTGCGGCCGGGTTTACGATATCTTTCCGGAACCGGGATGCAAAATCGCCCCGCCTCCGAAACTACCCTCTGGCTTCACCATCACCGAAATGCATGTCTGCTGCCGCGGTTACTGTCCGCAGCCGGAATGCGCTCAGGAAAACAGTTCCTGCTGAAGTTTTTCGTCGGCCTCCACCACCTGACGGCGCTGGGAAGCGCGAAATTCCTGGAGTTTAAGTTTCAATCCGGGATCAGAGAGGGCAAGGATTTCAATTGCGTAAAGCGCCGCGTTCTTGCCACCGGCCTTGCCGGCCGTAACCGCCGCCACCGGAACCCCGGGCGGCATCTGCACCATCGAAAACAACGCATCAATCCCGTTGAAAGGTGCGCTCGCAACCGGAATCCCGATCACCGGCAGCGTCGTGTGCGCAGCAATTACGCCACCGAGATGTGCCGCCATTCCGGCCGCACAGATGATCACCTGAACTCCGTTCGCCTCCGCCGAACGGGCGAACTCAACCGCTTCATCCGGAGTGCGATGCGCCGAAATAATCCGCGCCGTAAACGGCACTCCGAAGTTTTTCAGGGTATCCAGCGCGCCGCGGACGATCTCCAGATCGCTTCCGCTGCCCATTATCACCGCTACACTCACCTTCTCACCTCCAAAAATATTCAATAAACCTCTTTGATATCGATAATATTCAGCTGCGGCACACTGCCGCCGCCATGCCGGTTCAACTGCGGCGTCGCCAGCACATCCAGCACCCGGCCGTGGAAGAGCGAAGGAGCCCGGTTGAAAGCGATGAAATCGATTTGACCGAGCCGACTCTGCAAAATCCCCCGGGTGTGCGCCCCGCCGCCGACCGAACCACAGCGGGCCACGCGCAATTCGTTGAAACGGTATACCGGCTTCTGATTGCTGTGACCGAAAGGCGAAAGCCGGGTCAGATAATCGAAAAATTCCGGCGTCATCTCCTGAAGACCACACTCACCGTCATAAGCGATGAAGTGTTCGAGATCGGCCGAACTGAGCTGACGCCGCACCTCAGAATCCATCAATTCAAAAAATTCCGCGATGCGATTGGCCTTGAGACCGATTCCGACCGCCATCGGATGACCACCGTAGCGTTCGAGCAGGTGCGAGGTATGACCGAGCACCTCGACCAGATTCAGACAGGAGATGCTCCGCCCGGAACCGTATGCCTCATCCCCCTGCACCGTGAGCACAATGGTAGGCCGGTTGTAATCGCGAGCCAGTCGCGAAGCGACGATTCCGATCACCCCCTGATGCCAGTCGCGGCCGGCGACCAGCAGCATATAGGGACTCTGCCAGGCGAGGTTGCGCTTGATCTGTTCGCACGCCTCCTGGTAGATCTCCTGCTCCTTCTCCTGGCGGCTGCGGTTATAACTTTCCAGCTGAGAAGCGCAACCATAGGCATCGACGATATGTTCGGATTCAAGCAGTTTCAAGGCGACGTTGGCATCCCCCACCCGGCCGGCGGCATTGATTCGCGGCGCAAGTCTGAAGGTGATGTCCGACGGGGTGAGTTCGGAATGGAGCCGGGAACTCTCAATCAGCGCCCGCACTCCGGGCCGCAACTGCCGGCGCAACGCCTCAATGCCGAATTTCACCATGACCCGGTTCTCACCGAGCAGCGGGACAATATCCGCCACCGTCCCGAGCGCGACATAGTCGAGCACCTCCTCCAGATGGGTGGTGAAACCGCCGATATTGTGTTCGCGCCCGTACTTGATGAAAGCGTGCGACAGCTTGAATGCCACTCCGGCTCCGGAAAGCAGCTGCAGATCCTCAAGTTCCGGATAGACCTTGGGATTGATTACCGCCAGAGCTTTGGGAAGTTCCGGCCCCGCCTCGTGGTGATCGGTGACGATCACATCGATGCCGCGGGAGAGTGCTTCAGCCACGGCGTCGCAGCTGGTAATGCCGCAGTCGACGGTGACCAGCACGCCACAGGGCCCAAACATGTCCAGCGCCTTGCAGAGTGATTCGGGAGTAAAGCCGTAACCATCGTCAAAACGATGCGGAATAAAGGAGTGAACCACGCCGCCATTCTGCCGCAGCACCAGCGCCAGCAGCGCGCTGGCGGTAATTCCGTCGGTATCGTAGTCGCCGTGAATCAGAATTGGTTCGTGGTTGGCAATCGCCCGCCACAACCGCGCCGAAGCCTCCTGGATCCCCGGGAAACGGTAGGGATCACTGAGATTGGCAAGACGCGGATTCAGAAAATCTGTAATCGTATCACCGCCGATTCCCCGGGCGGCGAAATAAAGAGCGATCGGACGCGGCAGCTTATGAGCCGCACAAAGCGCCTCGATCTCGGAATCCGGGGTATTCCGAGTCAATTTCCAATTTTTCACACCACGATTGTCTTTCAAATTAATTCTGTCAACCCATCATCAATATAAGATAGCGCCGTTTTCTCTTCGTCACAACCGTAAAAATGAAATTTTTTACAAAAAAAACCGCCTGTGATTGAAAAAGAAAAATTTTGCGGCTATATTGACACACGGCAACGGTGATGTATCCGCCGTGCCGGGCGCGAATAAACATACGGAATACTGGAAATGAAAATTCTCCCCGCCGCCCTTCCCGGCCTCGGTTTCGTTGAAAATTTCCACGCGGTCGACAATCGCGGCGATTTCGAAAAATTCTTTCATGCCGGAATATTCGCCGCGGCGGGAATTGACGACCGGTTCCGGGAGGCCTACGTCACCATTTCGCATCGCAATGTCATTCGCGGCATGCATTTCCAGAAACCTCCGCACGCACTGGCGAAACTGGTGACCGTACTCAGCGGCAGAATCATCGACGTGGTTTTCGATCTGCGGCGTTCATCGCCCTCTTTCGGTCGTTTCGCCAGTTTTGAAATGAAGGCCGATGACCACCGTTCGCTCTATATTCCCGTTGGTTTCGCCCACGGTTTCTGCGCCCTTGAGGACGACTGCCGTCTACTCTATCTGGTGACGCGTGAATATGATTTTGCCCTCGACACCGGATTCCGTTACGATTCTTTCGGTTTCAACTGGCCGGTCGAAGGAACGCCGGTGCTCTCAGAGCGCGATCTCGCGCTGCCGCCGCTGGCGGAGCTGGATGTGGAGTTCGAATAAAAATGCAACTGTTCGTCACCGGAGGTACCGGTTTTATCGGACGCAATCTTGTGCGCGTTCTCAGAAATGAGGGTCACCAGGTCGTGGTGGCAGCCGGTCGCCGGAAAAGTCATCCCCCGCCGCCGGAGACGGTTGCAGTGACCCTGCCGGATTCCCCGTCGGGAATCGCGGAATTTTTTCGTAAGAACCACTTTGACGGCGTGATCCACCTGGCGACGCGTTTTCTCGGCGGCCGGCCGACTCCGGAACAGGCAGAAGAGCTGATTGAAGACAACGTACTCTTCGGCAGCCGGATCGTGAACGGCGCCGCGTCGGCCGGGGTCCGATGGGTTCTCAATCTCGGCACCTACTGGCAGAGTTTCGACGGGATCGGCTTCGATCCGGTAAATTTCTACGCCGCGACCAAACAGGCTTTTGAGGATATCGCCGCCCCGTTCTGGAAAAACGGTGACATTAATTATGCTTCGTTGTACATCTGCGACACTTACGGTCCGGGTGATACCCGGCCGAAAATTTTAAATTTGTGGGAAAACCTCCGACATACAGGTGGTTCTCTGGCGATGTCGGGTGGAGAGCAGCGGTTGAATCTGCTGCACGTCGATGATGTGGTTTCCGGGATTGTTCTGCTGGCCGGCCGGCTCAATGCCGGAGAGGTGGCGGCGGGAAGCCGTTTCAAACTGGAAGCCTCTCGACTGATTTCGCTCCGGGAACTTGCCCGCTGTTTCGAAACTGCCGCCGGTTGTCAACTGGATCTGCGCTGGGGCGAACGCCCTCCCCGGCAGCGGGAAATCATGCAACCGAAATTCCCCGCCGCCCCCCTGCCCGGCTGGAGTCAGCAAATCGATCTGGAGACGGGATTGAAGGAGTTCCTCGCCGCGGCGGAGAGAGAGCGGAGAAACCATGTTTGAAGTACCGGAAATCGCACCGGTTGCGCCTGAAATTCATCGTCCTTTCTGGTCGGTGATGGTGCCAAGTTGCGGTCGTTCGCCGTTTCTGCGCCGGACGCTGGAATCGATATTGGCGAACGCGGCCGCTGCGCCGGAGGATTTTCAGATCGCCGTGCTTGACAATACTCCGCCGGGAACCACCGGCAACATTGCCGAGATCGTGGAAACACTTTCGGATAAAATCGAAATCCACCGCAATGCCGGCTTTGTCGGTATGGCGGAGAATTGGAATCACTGTCTGGAAAAATCCCGCGGTCATTATGTACAGATTCTTCATGATGATGATTTTCTGGCCGACAATTATCATGCCCGCATGCGGGAACTGATCGAAACCGCTCCGCCGGAATATGGTATTTTCGGGTGTTCCACCGCCTATGTTGATCCGGATGACCGGGTGGGAGGCGTCTGGCGTTATCCCGGGTTTCTCTATCGCGGACGGGCCACGATCGCGGATTTTGCGCTGGAGAACTACTTCTGCGCGCCATCGGTGACGGTGCGCCGGGAATGTTACGAACGCCTCGGCGGATTTGTCGAACATTTCCGTTTCTCCGCAGACTGGGAAATGTGGTGCCGGATAATCCGTTTCTACCGGGCCGCCGCGCTCGATGAACCGCTGGCCTTCTACCGCTGGCACGGCGCCAATGCGACACTGAAAATTCAGGAAAGCGGCGATGACGTGACCGAAGCGCTGGAGGTGCTGGATGAACTTCATCGTGACGGGGTGAAATTCCATTGGCGACTGGCGCGGTTGTCCCGGGTGCGCTACGCAATGATCAACGGCGGCCGCTTCCATGCCGCCGGTAAAATCGAAGCGGCAGAAAGGTGCCGGAAAATTGTTGTTGACAACAGCGGATTTTTCGGCAGGCTGCTGATCTCGAGCGGGTTCTTCGTTGCCCTACGTTACTGGCGGCGGCTCGGCGCCCGGCTGGCGGATTTTTTTCATCGCGGAGGACGGCGGTGATGAGCATAAGAGGTTTATGGTCCGGCGTGGAGAGGATCTTTCGTCATCCCGGCGTCACTTTTTACGGCCGCAATCTGTTCTGGATTTTCGCGGAACGGGGAGTGCGGCTGCTGCTCGGTTTCGCGGTCGGGGTTTATGTGGCGCGCCGGCTCGGTCCGGAATGGTTCGGTGAATTCAACTA
>CAKUKT010000153.1 GCA_934663655.1 uncultured Victivallaceae bacterium | reverse complement strand
GGTCATTACTGCGGGGATTTCTCGGTGATCGCGCGGCGGTGTGGGGATGCCTCCTCTATGTGCTCACTCCCAAATTGATCCGTTTCGCCGGAAGCGGATTGCTCGAATCCGGAAGAAACTTCTTTTTTACCGCGGCGCTGGCGTTGTTGTTCAGTTACCTGCGGGCGCCTTCGCTGAAAAAGGCGGCATGGTTCGGACTGACGCTCGGTGCTCTCGCACTGTCGCGTGGTGAGGGGATTGCGCTCGGTTTCATGTTGACCGGATGGCTGGTTCTGAGTTTTCTGGTACGACGGCGCGATTGTGAAATCCGGGAAAATATCCGGAAACTTTTCCCCGCGCTGGTGGTGATTGCCGTCACTTTCCTGGTCGTGGTTTCTCCGATCTGCGTGCTCAATTATCATACGGTCGGTTATGCGGTGCCGGATCTGCGGATCGCCATCGCGCTGGATCGTTATCTGGGAGACGGGACGCTCGGCGGTGATTCGCTGCGCCGGATGCCGCTCTCCAATCGCTCGTTTGGAAACGCGTTCAACAACAACCTCCGCGGTCTGTACGAACCCTATGTGGTGCTGGCGCTGGTCGGGGCGGCGGTGTTGTGGCGGCGGCGGAAACTGTGTTTCGACCACCTGCTGATCGTGGTCTCCGTTGTCGGTTGTTTTGTAATGTTCTATTTAAGTTTTGCCGCTTATCGTTATTTTACGCTCAACATTCCGCTGCTGTTGCTGCTGGTGATTCCGGAACTTTACTCCCTTCACGAGTGGTTTTCGCGCTTCCGCTTTGGTCGGCAGGTGTTCGTAATTGCGCTGGCGGCGATCGCGGTCGGACAGCTGGTCAACGGGATGGAACAGGCTTTTTCCGATGAAAACGAACGGGAAAACGCTTTCGGTCGCTACCTCGCCGCTTCCGCCGACCGGCTTGTCCCCGGAAGACCGGCGGGAACGCCGCTGCGGGTCTATTCCGAATCTCTGGCCGGGGCGCTTTATTTCAGCCGTGCGGTGCCTTGTCGCCGCTATCTGGAAGCCTTCGATTACGAACACGATGACGACTTCGATCTGGCGATGTTCGCCCGGCGGGACGCGGAGGATGAACCGCTGGCCCGGTTGCTCCGGCGCGCCGATCTGGTCGAAGTGGAACATCCTTATCAGGATGAATTTGTACTGTTGCGCAATATTTCTCCGACGGACGTGCCGCGTCCGTCACAGCTATGATGAAAAATGGAAATCATCAATATGAATAATCAGCCCTCCAACAACTCTCCCGGTTGCGGCGACCCTTCCGACGTCACGGTTATCGTGCCGGCTTTCAACGAGGAGAAGGCCATCGGCGGAGTCATCGAAAATCTGCGGAAAAATCTGCCGGGCACCCGGATAATCGTCGTCAATGACGGTTCCAGTGATCGTACCGGGGAGATACTCGCCGGTATTTCCGGTATCCGGGTTATCACTCACCCGATGAATCGCGGATACGGAGCCAGCCTTAAAAGCGGTATCCGCGCCGCTGAAACCGAATATGTGCTGATGTGTGACGCCGACGGTCAGCACCGCCTTGAAGATATCATCAAGGTCATGGATAAGCGCCATGACTACGATATGGTGGTGGGCATACGGGGAGAGGATTCCCACCGGCCGCTGTTGCGCCGTCCGGGGAAATTCATTCTGCGCCATTTCGCCAACTATCTGGTCGGAACCAAATTGCCGGATTTCAATTCCGGATTGCGGGTGTTCCGTCGGGAAGTCATTGCCCGCTACATGCATCTGGCCTCGGATCGCTTCAGTTTTTCCACCACCAGCAGCTTTGTGATGCTCAAGACCGGACAACGCATTGGTTATGTGCCGATCGTGGTTGAGAAGCGGATCGGCAAGAGCGCGGTGCGGCAGCTGCGCCACGGCAGTGATACTCTGATGTTGATGTTGAGGCTGACGATGCTGTATGATCCGCTCAAGGTATTTCTTGACGTGGCCAAATTGAGTTTCCTGCTGGCGGTGGTGAGTGTAGGATACGACTGTTACAGTTACGGCAAGCTGAGAATGAGTCAGACTTCGCTTCTGCTGGTTATTTTCACGGTGCTGGTGTTTTTGTTCGGTCTGGTCGGCGACCAGATCGCGGCGTTGCGCAGGGAGCTGCACGAAAAATGAGCGAAAATAACAAATCTCAGGTCTTTGCCGCTTTTGCCGATTCCCTCAGTGGCAACCGGGGGGCGGTGTCGATGCTGCAAAGTGCGATCGACAATCTCACGGTTCGCGGAGTGCGGATCAATGTTTTCAGTGTTTACTACCGGCGTGACCGTCGGCTGACGCCGCAGCCCGGAGTACAGGTGGTGGACGGGACGCCGTTGTCGCTGGTGTTCCGCTTGACGCCGCTGGCGGTGTTGTACCGGATTCTCCGGGGGATGGGAATGAAACGGGTTCCCCGGTGCTTTGGCCCTCATTTTGCCGCGCTTGCGGAAGCGGATGTGGCGCTGATGATCGGCGGCACCACCTTCTCGGACGCTCAGAAAATCAAAGTAATCTTCAATGTTTTCTGTATGCTTCCGGCGATTCTGCTCGGTAAGAAGGCGATCATGTATTCGCAGACGATGGGACCGTTTGCCACCTTTTTCAACCGGACGGCGGCGAAGTTTGCTCTCGGCCGGATGGATGTGGTGGTGCCGCGCGGCGGGGAAAGCCTGGCATGTGTTCGCAAACTTGGCCTGCCGGAACGGGTGAAGGTGGAATATTATGATGATGCGGCATTTTCGCTGGTAGTCACCCCGGAGGCGCGGGAGGAGGCCCGGCGCCGTTGTGAAGGGATTCCGCGGCGGCGCGGTATCGTCGGCATGTCGGTCAATTCCATTGTTCAGCGCAAATGCCGGATGCTCGGCATCGATTATCTCGGTGTCTTTGTGAAGTTCACGGAGTATCTCGCTGAAAACGATTATACCGTATTGCTGATTCCTCACAGTATGCGTCCGGGGGCGAAGACCGATCACAACAATGACCTTTTCGCGATCGATTACATGCTCGAACGTCTCAGCGACAAAGCGCGCGCTCAGGTGGTGCCGATTCGTGAAAATTACGATTGCAAGGTGTTGCGGGAGGTGGTCGGAGTTGCCGATCTGTATGTCGCCAGTCGGTTTCATTCGATGATTTCCGCCTTGTGCACCGGTGTGCCGGTTCTGGTATTCGGCTGGGGATACCAGAAGTACCGCGAGGTCATGCACGAATTTGACCTTGACGATTTCTGTTTCGACGCCCGGGACATTTCGCTGGAGAATTTGATTTCCGGATTTGAACGGCTGGTGGCGAACCGGGAGGCGGTCGCGGCGAAAATCCAGACCAATCTTCCCGCCGTCGCCGCTTCCTCACGGCGCAATCATGAAGCGGCGTTTGCCCTTGCGACCGGAGGGGAAATCCCCGGCGGCAATGCGGAGTAAAGCATCGAGTACTGGCAGGATCATGTTTTCGGCGATCTTCAAAAAACTGTCACCTTCCGCCGGCGGGCGGAAATTCGTTTCCGATACTCTGTGGAATATCGGTGCAATGGCGATTGTCGCCCTCAGTGGTCTGCTTTTCAACGCGGTCATTCTCCGGTATCGGGGAGCGGCGGTGCTGGCGGTGTTCAATATCGCCTACACCATCTATCTTCTCGTCTCGCAGCTGGCGGTCGGCGGTGTTCATGCCTCGGTGTTGAGTTACGCCTCCCGCCGGGCTGGCAATCCGCGGTGTTGCAATACGATTCTCCGCAGCGCGCTGCTGCTGTCGCTGCTGTTGGCGGTGGCGGTAGCCTCGCTGTGTGCACTGCTGCTGCCGCTGGTTTCTCTCGGATACGGCAGCGAAGTGATGCACGGTGTAATCGCGGTTCTGCCCGGGCTGATTATCTTCAGCATCGACAAGGTGCTGCAGATGTACATGAACGCGATGCGGTATATGCGGATGCTCGCGATCGTGCAGGCGCTTCGCGGAATCGCCATTCTGGCATGGGTTTGCGGCGTACTGCTTGCGGGATTGCCGTCGCGCTGGCTGCCGTGGGCGTTTACTGCTGCGGAAGTCCCGGTGCTGCTGGTCAGCGCCCTGCTGATCAGCGCCGGTTGTCCGCTGGTGAGCAACTGGCGTCTGGATGCTTCCATGGTCGCCTGGATCAAACGGCATTGGAGTTTCGGCTGGCGGGGATGCCTCAGCGGGGTACTGGTCAGCGCCAACGGCCATCTGGATGTGATGCTGCTGGGTATCCTCTGCAAAAGCCGTCCGGAGGTGGTGGGAATATACTCATTCTGCGCAATGTACGCTGAAGGTTTCAGCCAGTTCATCGCGGTGCTCCGGCGTCAGCTCGATCCGATCTGGGGACGACTTTTCGCCGCCGGAGACGTCGCCGGAATGGAGGCGGTGGCGCGGAACATCAAACGGGTCATCTACCCGTTGATGAGCGTTGCCGGAGTTGGGCTCTGCATTATCTTCCCATTCTGGCTTCGTTTGCTGCGTCCGGAGAGCGACTGGATTCTCGGCGGCTGGATTTTCGGACTGCTGATCCTGGGATACGTGATTACCTCTCCTTACAAAAGTTTTGTCGGCATCATGTTGCAGGGGAATCGCCCGGGGAGTTACACGTTGCTGATCGGTTCGACATTGTTGTGCAACGCGTTGCTCAACGTACTGTTTTACGTGTTGATCGGTGCTTCCGGCGTCGCGGCCGCGACGGTGGCGGCGTTGATTTTCCAGTCGATACTGCTGGTGATTTTCTGCCGAAAGGTTTTCGGTGTCCGACTGTAGTGTGAGGGCGGTTGACTCCCGGAAATCGGCAGCTCAGAAAAGCTGCAGATATTCCAGCACGAAACCGGAGACCAGCGGAATCAGGAAATTATCATCCATCTTGAGCTGTTTCTGATAGAGTTCCGCCAACGCTGCGGCCAGAGCTGCGACGGGAATCCGCGGAAACATATCCACCGTCGCTCCGGTGATGATGAAAACCCCCCAGGCGACAATCAGCGCGGTCATAAAAAAAGCGATTGTTCCTTCCCAGCTCTTTCCGTTGATCCGGTGACGGCCGAAACGGCGGCCGATCAGTGCCGCCGCCGCGTCGGCGGTAAGCAGAATCGCCAGCGCTGCCGCCGCCACCCTTGGGGAGAAACATAACGCCACCACAGCTCCGGCAAAGAAGACCGGCGCTCCGCCGGAAACCAGCCAGTCATCGGGCCGGGGATCTTTCCTCAGCATCGCTCCGAACAACCGCCGGTACAGCGGAGTAATCACCGGAATTCCGATGACGAACGCACGTTCAATCAGAACGGTTACAGCGCCGAGCAGCAGAAAAAGCCCCGCCGCCGTATAACGCCCCGGCAGCAGTAATACCGCCGCACACATCCACAGCGAGGAGAGGTGGATTAATTTGCGTTTAAGTTCTTCGCGATACTCGATAATGGCCATCACTACGTTTTACGGGTCAACGACTTCTCACATCGAACTCGATGTCCATATCCTCGATCTCCGGATTGGCTTCAAAACGAACTCCCACACCTTCCGGCGCACGCACCAAAATCTTCAGATTGCGGTCGTTTCTGCGCCATTCCACTTCAATGCGCCCGTTGATCGTTGCCCGGGAACCGGACGCAAATTCCAGTCCGCACGGCACCGGAGAGATCACAAAGTCACGGCCGCCGGTTTCCGGACGGATTCCGAGAATCAGACGCGGCAGGAAATAGAGCGGGGTCGCCGACCAGGCATGACAGTGGCTCCGGGTCGGGAATCCGGCCGGATGATAGGGCGAATGGGGAAAGGTCTCCCATACCGTCGTCGCACCGGTTGCCAGCATCGGATAATAGTCGTGACGGATCCGCTCAAGCAGTTCTTCGACATGTCCGAGCCGCTCCAGAGTCTGGTAATGGTAAAATGCGGCAAAGGGCGACCCGATGGGAATTAAATCACTCCGATTGGTCAGCGCATTGGCACGTGCCGCGGCAAGATTTCCCTCTTCGGCCGCGTTGAAAAGCACCGCCAGGATACTGGTGTGGACCGAGAAATCTTCGGAAATCGACCCGTCGGCATGGATTGAATCCGGGTAAGCCAGATGTTTACCGTCCCAGTAACGGTTGAGTGCTTGCTGGAGCGCAGTACGGCGGGCGCGATAGGTTTCGATTTCGGATTCGACGCCGAGCACCTCGGCGCACTTCAGTGCCGCGTCGATGGCTCCGATCATAAAGAAGCTCTCATAGAGCATGGTCGGATGCTTGATGTCGGTACGGCTCCAATCGAAGAGATTCCAGTTGAGCCCGTGGAAAAGTCCGGTTTCTGGATCGATCATCTTTTCGGCATTGTCGAGGTTCAGGCGCATCGCCGGCCACATTTCCCGGAGGAATTTTTCGTCGCCGGTCTCCTCGTAATAGTCCAGAACCGAGATTTCCCACATGAAGCTCCAGCAAGGAATCAGACAATCCCAGCCGGAGGGAAGCTGGCAGCCGACCAGCGGCAGCGTGTCGAGCGATTCCGCGGCCAGGCGGATGCAGCGCCGCACCAGATCGTAGGCGCCGAAACAGGACATGGCGAAAAGTGATTCACTGCGGGCGTCGCCGACCCAGAGGGTCTGTTCGTAAAGCGGGCAGTCGGTGAAGGTGT
>CAKUKT010000152.1 GCA_934663655.1 uncultured Victivallaceae bacterium | reverse complement strand
GAAAAATGCCCGCCGAGTCTCGAAGAAACTGCTAGATGATTTTTGAACAAGCCAAAATTCTCAAGGATTCTGAACGACCGACTTCGCCGGTTGCAAAAGCGGTTTCCTATGCTTTGAATATCGAGAATGAACTCAAAAAGTTCTTAAAAGACAGCCGTCTTAACATCGACAACAACCCTGCCGAGCGACTTAACCGCGGGGTCGCCATTATCAGGAAAAACTGTCTTTTCGCAGGAAGTGAAAACGGAGGACAGCGGCTGGCGATCCTCTACTCTTTTGCCGCCTCTTGCAAAGCGAACAACATCTGTTTCCGCAAGTGGCTGGAAGACGTTCTCCCGCGCCTTTCCTCTACTCCCGCAAGTCAGATTGATTCTTTGCTACCTCCGAACTGGAAGCCACTTACCGAATAATTTTTCGAAAATCAGCCTCTGGCCTCCTTTATGAGCGTGACCATGTATCTCAGTGGGCGCATACGTTTCAACGCGCGAAACCGCAGGGATTCCAGCGGTGTGCCGTCTCCGCCCGGATACAGCAGATGAGTGTCGCCGGTCGGCCAGTTGAAGCCGGGATTGGTGAGCACATCTCTTGTCCAGTCGATGATCGACCAGCGCAAATATCCCTGAAATCCGTTGGCCAGGGTGATGAACGGCATCCGGTAGCTGTCGCTCAGTTCCGAGGCGAAAAGAGTATTGCCCCAGACCGGAGTGCAGCAGTTGTACCAGCGTGTCTCCACCCCGGCGGCGCGCAATTTTCGCAACGCGGCACGGGAACAACTGTTGCCTCCGTGAACCGTGGCGATGTCGATATAATCCATCACCCTGACCGCCAGTCTTGAACTGATGGCGCAGGTGATGCGGATTTCGGGAGCGTTGGCGCGAACCAATTCGACGGACGAGATGAAACTCGCGGGGTCCAGCGGTTCGTCGTAGGGGCAGATGGTCAGGAGACGCTCCCAGCCGCGCCGGCGGTTGTGCGCGGCGAAATCGCGCAGGAAGCATCCCCAGGCTTCGCGGTATTCGGCGGAGCGGCAGGTGGTGGCGTGATGAATCAGATGATTTGCGTCGTCGAAATAGGAGAGCACCGGATTTTGCAAATTGCTCGGCAGCATGGCATGGCATTCAATTTCACGGTCGATGCCCAAACGCATGTTCAACTCCACGTAGCGGTCGTAGATGGAGTAGTCGAAGCTCCATGAGCGATCTCCGTGGCGAATCCAGCGAACCATCGACGGATAGTGGTTGAAGGCGTGAAATTCCTGCGGGATCGGATAGCGGAACGGATCGTGACAAACGCTGGCCATGATGACATTCATCCCGGCCTCGGTCATCTTTTTCAGAAAAATTTCCGCTCTCCGCCAGAACTCTTCGCTCCACAGTTCCAGATGGTAATATTGACAGAAGGTATCCCAGTGGGGCCAGAAAATACATTTTTGTTCCGCCGTCGTCACGGCTTGACGCCCGGCGACATGCAGACGGAATTTGCGTTCCCTTGTCGGGTGGTTGGCGCTGTGGGCGGTCACGGTGAATTCCTGAACAAGGTTTGCCATTTCTCCGGGAATCCGTCCGCCGATCACAAAGGCGGCGCAGGTGTTTTCCGCGACCTCGACCAGAGTCTCCGGCAGCAGCAGATCCGGCAGCAGCCGCGCGGCTTCGGGGAAGGCGACATTCTGAACCGGGTGAACCTCCCAATGAAGTTCGGGAGGAAGGGAGAGCCGGAGTTCCCGGATCGGAAACCGGCTTTTCAGCACCGCCAGCAGGTTGAATTCTCCATCGGGCACGGCGGAAAAATCCCGGATTCGCCCGGCGGTTCCGGAGAAGTTGAAATCCGATCCGATCCAGATCCAAAAGTTCGAAGAAGGCATATTCCGCAACGAACATCTTGGCCAGATCGGTGGCAAACGATTTGGGGATCAATGTTTTTTTTGTCATCAGCGACCTGCTTGACAGTCTTGGGTTGCACAATCCCCGACACCGAAAGCGGCGGGCGCGAATCCCTCCCAAGCCTCGGCATGGAAACTGGTGATGGTGGTTCCCTCGCCGCCGCGGTAGTCGGTGTCGCAGTTTTCCGGACGGTGGGGGCCGAAGAAGTTCTGCGCGGTGTTTGTCAGTTCCAGCTCCAAAGTATTGATGCCTTTGCGCAAATTGCACATCCCGACCCTGCCCGGCAGAATCGCCACGCCCGGCTGAAGAATACCGTTCAGACGGACTGCCGCCACGCCCGATCCGGAGATTTCGACTTCGGCATAGGGGGTGTCTGCCGGCGAGGTGAGTTTGGCGACGGCCGCCAGCCGTCCCCAGTAAAAGGGCAGTCCCTGCCAAGTCGCGTCGCCGCTGTGAAGCTCCCGCGGCGGAATCATTTCCGCTTTTCCGGCATGGAGCCGGATGGAAAAGTCCCCCGCCAGATATATTTGTTCCAGCCGTCCCCCCCCGGCTGTGAAGCGCAGTTCGTTGGCTTCGCCCGGACGGAGCGCGCCGCCGAGGTTGCTGCCGCGGAGCTCCTCCGGATTGGCCGGGTGGCGCAGCGGCCACTCGCGGATGGGAATGCCGTTGAGTTCAAAGGCGCACATTTCCGGAGCTTCCGCATAAAGGGTTAAATTCCGAACCGTTCCGGGGACGGCGAAACGGATGGTCAGGCGCGTTCCCGCTTCCGGACCGGAGGGTTGAGCCCCGAAACGGAAGATTTTACCATCGGGCAGTTCCGCCTCGTCGATCAGCAGGAAATTGGGGTCCAGACGCCGGATCGACTGCCAGACCAATGCGGATTCGGGCAGTGTGACGGCCTCTTCATGGTGCATTTCCCGCGTCGCCCCGGAGGGGAGCAGGTGACATGCTTCGCCCGGCGCGAGCCGGAGCGCATGGCGGCGCACCCGGTCGCCGGCGGGATCGTAAATCCGATAATCCGCGTCGGAGAGGATAATTTCGGCGGTCTTGCCGGTGAAGTTCACCAAAAAATATTCCAGCTGTCCCTCATTTTCCCGACGGCGCACCAACACCTCCCGGTCATCGGTACAGCGGAAGGGGAGCGGCGGGGGGAGGGGGGCGAAAGGTGTGGCAAATTCGCAGTTTTCGGGGCGTTTTCCGGTAAAGGAAACCACGCCTCCGGCTTCCGAGAAACGCCGGAGCAGCGTCACTGTGGATTCACGGAGCCGGTCAATGTCGGGTATCAGCACCTCGTGGTATTCCATTTTTCCGAGGCGTAGAAGTTTGCCTGAGACCGAACCGGATTCAGCCATCATTTCTTCGTGACCGAACTCATAATCCAAGTGATTCCGATGAAGTTCCAGAACTGTTTCGGCCAGAGCGCGGTAGCAGAGATCGGGATCGGCCAGCGAGAGGTCGCGCCTGTGTTGCTCGAAGCCGCGGGCGATGGAGCTGCCGTTGGCGGTTTCCCACAGCATCTGCATGGGGTGCACGACCAGGCAATCCATCACCGGACATCCCCGCCGCAGCAGCTCGGCGGAACGCCGGATGCGGGCGAAAATCTCCCGGTGAAACTGAAAATAGGGCTGCTGGATAAAGAAACTTGCCGGATGGTCGCGCTTGGCCACCCCCGTTGCGCAATAGGCGTAGTCGTGCGGAGTGAACCCGGTGACTCCATAGCCCAGGTTGGCATTGAGTTGAGCAATCACCCGGGGAACCGGAACTCCCCAGCCGAGCGACGTGAGCGATTCGCTGGAAACCTCCCCGTTGCCGAATTGATCGGCCACGCTGGCGGCCTGTTTGACCAAAATGGACATGCTCCGACCGCATTCGCCGAGCGGCGAGGAGAGATAACGCGAGTCGTTCCGCCCGGTGAGAAAGTCGTCAATGCTCGGCACATCTTCGCAGCGGTAATAGGCCATCGCGTCGGTGAAGCGCCGGAGGGAGCCGGAGAAGGGCCCCTCGTCGCCGGAGAGGTGGCCGAGAAAGACGACTCCATGGTCGCGGCACCATTGGTGCATCGGCGTGACGAAGTTGTCGAGAAAGAGTTTGCGGACGGTTTCCCGGTAATGCCGCCGAACCCGCCGGAAATCGCCGGTGTCCTCGATCAGCAGCGGCAGATTGGCGACCAGATCGTAGCCGTGCATCTCCCGGAAAACTTCGGGCAGTTCCCCGGTCCAGGAGAGGAGCGGAGCATCGCTGGATTCGACCAGCAGGTGGTTGAGGTCGTCGGTGTAGATTGCGGTGATGGGATCGCCGAAAAATTCTCCGAGCACCGCGAAATATTTCTCGTGGGTCATTTGGATGAATTGATCCGTGACCTTCCGCTTCAAGGTATCGATGTACGGGAAGAAGCCCGGTTCGGTGACGGTGAAAACAAGATTGCTTCCGTCGTCTCCGGCAAAGGCGGCGAGGGCATCGGGAGCGGGAGTTCCGGCGGTGTATTCGAATTTCAGCGATTTCTGACGAAATTCCGCCCCCATGCCGGGAAGTCTGCCGCCGACGGAGCCGGAGGGGAACCCCTCTTCGTCATAGAGCCAGATGACCAGTCCGAGGCGGCGGGCTTCGACGCAGGAGTGGCGCACCAGTTCAAGCCATTCGGGGGAGAGGTATTCGATCCGGTTGCCGATTCGGGCGTGGATGGCCATGCCGTCGAGACCGGCTGCTTTGGCAAGTTCCAGCTGCCGGGTGATTTCGGCGGCGGTTTCCCGTCCGTTCCAGAACCAGAATGGAACAATGGCGGGGAGGAGGGGGAGTTCAGTGGAGGATTTTTTGTTCATGGGAACTGTTTTCTTCAATTATTTTTGAGCGCGGGAACTTCCGAGCGCCTCTTGGAGGACGGGCAGAAGTTTCTGAAACATCTGATAGAATCCGAGATCGTTGGGGTGACAGCCGTCCACGCTGGCAATGAGTTTCGCGGGTTTGTCGATCAGCGTGGCTCCTTCGACGAACCATACCTTGCGGTCTCCGGCGGCGACGGCGTTTTCGTAGGTTTTGCGAATGATCGCGGTGCGGTCGGCGGCGTAGAGGGTACAGCGTGAAAGCAGAATGATCGGCAGCTCCGGACGGGCGGAGCGGATGGTGCGGAAGAATTTTTCATGGGTCTGCCCCAAATGCTTGACATTGGGACTGTTGTAGTCATAGTCCATGACGAAAACCGACATGTCGAGTTGCGCGATCAGTTTGGCCATCGCCTCTTCGCCCTTGGCGTTGCCGGAGAAGCCGAGATTGATTTGGGGTGCTCCAAGCGCCCGGCAGAGGAGGGTGGTGTAGGCGTTGGCGGGACGGCTGGCGCAGCCGCCCTGAGTGATGCTGGAACCGTAAAAGACCACCGGTTTGGCGATTCTGCGGGGCGGATTGGGGCGGAACGCGGCTTCCGCTTCCACGCCGATTTCCAGCGCTTCCATGCCGCAGTACAGAGGCAGGTAGATGCTCCAGGTCGAGAAATTGCGTTTGACCGCGGGCGTTTTGAAAATCAGACTGTCGATGAGTTGTCCATTCAGATGTTCCCGGGTGGCCGGCAGATTCCGGAAGAAGTAGTCGTGCCCTGTACCGGCGGCCAGAAAAATGTCGAATCCGCAGCTCCCGGTTCTCGGCATGTGGTTCATGTCGAATCCGTTGCGGAGCTTGGCCCGGATGGCGATCCGTCGCGCGTCGGTGGTGAAGCGCACTTCGCCGCCCGCGGTGTGGGTGGCCAGAGTGCGGAGTCCGGATGGCAGGGTGCGGCGTATTTCCGGATTCAGCGGCAGCCGGTTGAGTTCTTCGCCCGGTTTGCGCCAGCCGAAGCCGGCGACCTCGAACGAGGGGGAGGCGAGGACATTATGATAGGTGAGGGTTTCGTTGTGGCCGGAGCGGGTGCGGAAATTCGCGTCGATGGCGGAGATGTCGTTGCTTTTTGCCGTTTTCCCGGGCGTTGCCGCGGCTGGTTTCGGCGCGGGGGCGAATACGGGAACGTCGGAGGCGGGAAATTCGCCGATGACACCGAGTTTTTCCGCTTCGACGGAGATATCCACGACGCCGTTGCGGACTGGAATTTCCGTTTCGGAGAAGAGGTTGAAGTAGCGATGGCCGGGGCGGGCGGTCAGCGCCGGTCCCGCATAGGATTTGCCGGTCATATTGAAAAGGGTGTAAATATTTTTGCCGCTTCCCCGCCGCGTGAAGCGGTTGGCGTAGAGCAGGGGCTTGCAAGTCGGCACCAGGGACTCGAAATCGCCGCTGAAAATATCCGAAAAGCGGTTCAGAACCTTGAGATATTTCATCGGATAGATCGGGTAACACGCCCCCATCCCGTTCCACATGGCGTAGTTCCAGTATTCCGGAGGCCCGTTCACGCTGATTTCGAAAAGTTTGCATTCGGGGAAGTACATCCGGAAGAGGTTCAGCGGCAGCGGCGCGAGCGGACTGATTCTCCGGCAGGTGTTGTACGACAGCGCTCCGTCGAGCAAAGCAGCCATCCGGTCGTGTCCCGGAAATTCGGTCATAATGACCAGTTCCGGATTGATTTTATCAAATTCCCCGCGGATCAGCTGAATGCTGTGGACGGCGGCTTCGAGCCAGCAGTTCTGTCCCTCTTCGCCGAAGATATGCCGGTGATTTTTGGCGTGGCAGATGTAGCCGCGGTGGCCGTATTCGTCGAGGCGGATGCCGTCCGCTCCGGTGGTGCGGCAGAGAGTGGCCA
>CAKUKT010000151.1 GCA_934663655.1 uncultured Victivallaceae bacterium | reverse complement strand
AAGCGGCAGTGCGAAGCCCAGATCGAACTGGCCAAACGTGCCGGCCGCGCGAAAAAGGATTACAAACTGTTCCTGGTTCCCGAAGAACTTCAGAAGGCGCTTGAAGCTTTCTGCGCCGACCGGATCGAAGCGGTCTGCACGGTTCCCGGCAAGGAGGATCGCCTCAACGCGATGAACGAGCTGCTGAGCGATGCCCGCACGGCGCTCCGCGACCGCTTTGCCGAAATGAGCGACGCCTCCTTTGCGCTCGAAACGGCCAAGGGCTTTGACGACCACGTCCGCGATGTGACCCGCCGCCTGATCCTGGATCGGGAATTTCGTCCGGATGGCCGCACCATCACCGAAATCCGCCCGTTGTCGGCGGAAGTCTCGGTACTGCCGGTGGTGCACGGCAGCGCGCTCTTCTCCCGCGGCGAAACTCAGGCGCTGGTGATTACCACGCTCGGTAACGACAAGGATGCGCAGGAGTCCGACGATCTCACCAGTGAAACCGGCATCTCCACCAAGCGCTTCTATCTCCACTACAATTTCCCGAATTTCAGCGTCGGTGAAGTCGGCCGCATCGCCGGTCCCGGTCGGCGGGAAATCGGTCACGGGGATCTCGCTGAACGTTCGGTCTCCAAGGTGGTTCCGAAGGATTTTCCGTACGTGGTGCGCTGCGTCTCCGAAGTTATGAGTTCCAATGGTTCCACTTCGATGGCGAGCGTCTGCGGCGCCACGCTGTCGCTGATGGACGCCGGGGTGCCGATCAGCGCCCCGGTCGCTGGCATCTCCTGCGGACTGGTTACCGGCGACGACGGCCGCCGGCTGCTGCTCACCGACATTATCGGCGCCGAGGATCATTTTGGCGACATGGACTTCAAGGTGTGCGGAACCCGTGACGGCATTACCGGATTCCAGCTCGACCTCAAGCTCCCCGGCATTCCGATCGACCTGCTCTGCGAGGCGATGGAGCGCAACAAAGCCGCGCGGTTGAAAATCCTCGACGTGATCGAAGCCTGCATCCCGGCCCCGCGCGCCGAAATCAGCCCGCGGGCTCCGCGTCTGGAAGTCGTGAAGATCAATCCGGACAAGATCGGCGCATTGATCGGCCCCGGCGGCAAGAACATCCGCGCGATCACCGACGAAACCCTCGCCTCGATCGACGTCGCCGAAGACGGCACCGTGAAGATCATGGCCTCCAATCTCCAGCAGCTGGAGGCTGCCAAAGAACGGGTGCTTGCCTCGACCGCGGAGGCCGAAATCGGCAAGATCTACCGCGGCAAGGTGGTCACCATCCGCGATTTCGGGGCGTTCGTCGAAATCCTGCCCGGCATCGACGGTCTGCTCCATATCTCCGAGATGGCCGATTACCGCGTCAACAAGGTGACCGACATCTGCGAAGAGGGACAGTACGTGACGGTCAAGGTGATCGACATCGATCAGTCCGGCAAGATCCGGCTGAGCCGCAAGGCGGCCCTCAAGGAACTCGGAGAATAACATTCCGAATCAGTTGAGAACTTCCACCCGGATCCGCAAACGGTTCCGGGTGTGTTTTTTTCAATTGCAGAGGTTCAGTCAATCCCCGTTCAGGATTTCTTTCCGTCCCCGGCGACTCGGCTCTGCCGCGGCGGCAGCGATCGTCGCCGGAGTGATATCCGGGCCCGGGGATGCGCCTGTTTTCCGGTTCTCGAGGCGAAAAAGAGCTGATATTTTTCCATTTTTCGCTTGACAACGCAACTATTCAGTGCTATGTTATTAAATATTCCGGCGTACTTACCGTACTGCAATACGCTTTCCACCGCTGGCAGTCGGCGGCAGCTGGAAAAAAATCAAGCTTAGTTTGAAGGGCGCGGCCTGTTATTCTTCAGAATAAGAAGGCTGTCGCCTGCGGTGTGCCTGTTTTGACAATAACTATGTAATATAAGTCGGCTCAACTTTTAGGAAGGCAAGAAAAAATGAAGGTCAGAGCGTCGGTAAAACGCAGATGTGAATTCTGCCAGATCGTCAAACGCAACGGAGTCATCCGGGTCATCTGCTCCCGGGATGCCCGCCACAAACAGCGCCAGGGCTGACGGCGACAAAACGTTGAAATCCGGATAACATCAATTTATCATATAACACATAAAGCTCAGGACAGAAAATTATGCCACGTATCATCGGTGTGGACATTCCGGGCAACAAGCGCGTCGAATACGCGTTGCGCTATCTCTACGGCGTAGGCCCGGCCAAGGCGAAGGAAATCATTGAGAAGGCGGAGATCCCCGCCGAACTCAAAGCGAAGGACCTCTCCCAGGATCAGATCTCCCGTATCACGAAAATTCTTCAGAACGATCTGGTCGTCGAGGGCGATCTCCGCCGCAGCGTTGCCGCCGATATCCGCCGTCTCCAGCAGATCAACTGCTACCGGGGCATTCGTCACCGGCGCAACCTGCCGACCCGCGGACAGCGTACCAAAACCAACGCCCGCACCCGTAAGGGCAAGAAAATTACGATCGGTGCTATCCGCGACAAAACCCAGCGTCGTCTCGCGGCCAAGGGTTGATCCGGCATCGATAGCGGCAGCATGAAGTTTTAACAAGATTTGGAAAGAAACAAATAATTATGGCTGAAGAAGAAGTCAAGAGCGCCGTCGCGGAAGCGGCTCCGGAAACTCCGGCCGCGGCTCCGAAACAGCAGCGCACCAAGAGCGGGCGTTATATTCCCAGCGGCATCGCCTATATTCTGGCGACGTTCAACAACACCAAGGTCACCTTTACCGATCTGCACGGCAACGTGCTCTGCTGGTCTACCGGCGGCAAAAACGGGTTCAAGGGTTCGCGCAAGAGCACCGCTTATGCGGCGCAGCTGATCGCCGGTGATGCGGCCAAAAAAGCGCAGCTCCTCGGCATGAAAGAGGTCGAAGTCCGAATCAAGGGACCGGGAGCCGGTCGGGAATCCGCAGTGCGCGGTATTGCCGCAGCCGGAATCGAAGTCAGCGTTATCAAAGATATTACTCCTGTTCCGCACAACGGATGCCGTCCGCCGAAACGCCGTCGTGTCTGATGCTGTATAACCGTTTATCAAAACGGGTTTCCGGAATTTCCGGTTCCCGGTTTTCCGATCCGGATGCCAAGGCGTCCGGTCAAGGACGGAAAAGTGTTGAAAACGTGTCGGATGCGGCACAGCAATTTTGGAGGTAAAACCTATGAGTTCTGCAATCGGGTTTCCGATGCCAAAGTCGATTGTGGTCGATGAAGCGACCATGACCGATACTTACGCCAAGTTCATTGCCCAGCCTTTCCAGAGCGGTTTCGGCCATACGTTGGGCAACGCGCTGCGGCGGGTGTTGCTCTCTTCCCTCGAAGGAGCCGCAATCTCGTCAGTGCGTATTGACGGAGCCAGGCATGAATTCGACAAGCTGGACAACGTGGTGGAGGATGTCGCGGAAATTATTCTCAACCTGAAAAAAGTCCGCCTCAATCTCCATGCCGAAGGACCGAAAACGCTGGAAATCCATAAGGACAAGGCGGGACAGGTGACGGCGGCGAACATCATTTGTGACAGCACGGTTGAAGTACTCAATACCGATCAACTGATCTGTACGCTTGACAAGTCGGTTCCGTTCCACGCGGAAATCGAGGTGATCTCCGGCAAGGGCTATCTCCCCGCCGAGAACAACCCCGCACCGCGTGAAATCGGCACCATTCCGGTCGACTGCCTCTTCAGCCCGGTGACCCGGGTCAATTATCAGGTCGGCGCCGCCCGCGTCGGTGAAGAAACCGAAATGGACAGTCTGGAACTCGAAATCTGGACCGACGGACGAATCACTCCCCGCAATGCGCTGGAGGAAGCCGCGCGGATTCTCCGCGACCATCTTCAGCCCTTCCTGGGCACCCAGGTGGTGGAAAAAGATGTTTCGCTCAGCGAAGAGGAGATGCGCCTTTTCAAATTGATGTCCCAGGACGTCGATGTGCTCGACCTCTCGGTCCGGGCCATGAACTGCCTGAACAGCGCGAATATCAAACTTATCAGCGAATTGTGCACCAAAACCGAAAGCCGGATGCTCAAGTACCGTAATTTCGGCAAAAAATCGCTGGACGAAATCAAAGAAAAGATTGAGAAATACGGGCTTGAACTGGGTATGAATCTCAGCAACCGGCTGATGGCGGCACTCGACGCGGAATCGGCGCGGGTTCGGGCCGAGATCGAGGAAGATAAGGAGATTAAGTAACTATGCGGCATAGAGTTGATACTTTTAAAATCGGTCGTTCCGGTTCGCATCGCCGGGCGATGCTCGCCAACATGGTGAGCAGCCTGTTCGATAGCGGCAAAATCGAAACGACGCTGGTCAAGGCCAAGGAGGCGCGCCGCTTCGCCGAGCGCCTGATCACCATCGGCAAAAAGCAGGATCTGCATCGTCGTCGGCTGGCGTTCTCCCGTCTGCGCAACAAGGACGCGGTCAAAAAGCTTTTTGATGAAATCGCTCCCGGATATGTCGGCCGCGACGGCGGTTACACCCGGATCATCAAGCTTGGCAAGCGGCGCGGCGATGCGGCGGAAATGTGCATGCTGATGCTGGTTGAAGCGGAAGCCGCTCCGGCCGCGAAACCCGCGGAAAAGCCCGCGGAAAAGCCCGCGGAAGAGGCTCCCAAGGCTGAATAAACGTTTCGGCGTGATCTTACGGAGTTCCGGTTGCGGAACTCCGTTTTTTTATGTTGTTTCGGCATGGTACCCGATCGGGGGTACATTTTTTATGTTGCGGAACTTTGTTTTTTATGTTGCGTCGGCATGGGAAACTACCGGCGAAGCAACATGCAGCCGAGACAATTTCAGCTTTACGGCGCAGCCAGACCGCTTTTAATTACCCTCAGAATAGCGGACTGAAACCTTGACGTTGAATTGCGTCGTTTACCCCGGATGGTGTCAGCAGGACAGCTGTTGCAAACGATGAAATTTCCCGAGAGAAGCAATATCGGGTTGCCGCAGCGTCGCCGGAAAAGGTGTAGTTTTGAACCGTGAACCGTTTTTGCACCGGCATTGTCCGCAGGCGGAATTTCTGGCGGGAGGGACGTCTGCGGAACTTCACCTTTTCGGGAAATAATGTACGGCGTAATTCACCGGGAGGGTTCCAGACCGGTTTCCAGTTACGGAGCTTCATCGGCTCAGTGATCTCTGCATGCCGAACCCTCTGCACACCGGTCTTCACCGCGCGGATTGAATTTTGCACAGCCGATTGCGCGCGCCGGGTAAATGATACCCGGCTCCAGACCATTCCGACGTAGCTTCAAAACCGGCTACCGGTTCAGTTGGCCGGAACCGCCATCACCACGACGCCATCCGTATTGCGGATGCAGTCTCACTCCCGGGTCAGCAGTGCCACCATTCCGCTCATGGGTGCCGGAGCAAGCCAATGCACTCCGCCATCGGCAACTTGCACCCCTTCCCAATCCGGAACGCCGAACACCGTCTCCAGACGCCACTTCCCGTCAGGCAGCCCGGCGATCAATTCCCGAGGCGGTTCATTGAACGCATGACACCAGACCGCCGCCTGAGCCCCATCCCGCCGGAGGCGAACCACACTCTGGCCGCCGGTAAGATGGCGACGGCTCGGACCAATCTCCTGCACCACCCGGGAATCGCCGTCCCGGAGCACCGGCACCAGTTGACGGTAGAACCGGGTCGCGTCGGCCACCAGATCGAACTGTTCGGCGGATAACTTCAGAATATCCCCGGAGAGACAGAGCCTCCCCAGCATCGCCGCGCTCAGCAGATAACCGATATGACGAAGTAAAGCCTCACTGCGCATCACCGCCCAGATCTGCATCTGGCGCGCCGGCATCAGCCGGTGCAGCGAGGCGGCGATCACCGGGATCGTCTCAAGTTCGTGCGCGTCCGAAAACGAAGACATGGAGCTTAAACTGAACATCCCCGGTTCCAGCCGGAAACCGCCGCTTGCACAGTTTTCTATCACCAGTTCCGGATTCGTCTCCCGGAGCCGCCGGAAAAAACGCCAGGTGCCGAGCACCTGCTGCCGCACCCCCTCCCCCGGAGATTCCGGATGATCGCAGCCGACCCCGACATTTTCGTTGTAGTCAATCTTGATGTAACCGAAACCGTTGTCTTGGATGAAGCGGATGATCCGCTCCTCCAGGATCGCGAACGCTTCCGGATCCGCCAGATTCCAGAAGCGGCGGCTGCCGGCAGTTATCACCCGCCCATCGCGGTGCAACAGGTGTGCCACATCGCGTTCCCAGGAGTCGGAATCGCGGCCGACCACTTCGGCCTCAAACCAGATGCCGGGGATAAAACCCTGTTCACGGAGCAACGCGGTCGCATGCGCCATCCCCTGCGGAAAGAGGCGCGAATTAACCTGCCAGTCCCCCTGCGCAGATCCCCAGAATGAACCGTCATCGCGCTTGTACCAGCCGGCATCAAACACCAGATACTTTACCGGCAGACCGCGCAGTTTTGCCGCGATCTCCAGCATTCCGGCTTCCGAAGGTTCGCCCCAGCTCGTGCACCATTCGTTGAAAATCACCGGCAGCTCCGCTTCCGAAGCGGGAAGATTCAGCGTCAACTCAATTCCCCGCACCAGCCGGGCGCACAGCGCGTCAACCGTCCCCCGCACGCAGGCGAGCAATGC
>CAKUKT010000150.1 GCA_934663655.1 uncultured Victivallaceae bacterium | reverse complement strand
AGTTCGTTGCGACCGGCAATCAGCACCTCCGGAGAATCGAGTCCGAGGCGTTCGCCGAGCGCCGCGGAATCCACCCCCAGCACCACCACCTGCGGATCGAGCTGGTTGCGGGCATACTGAACCAGCACCGGCCCCTGAATCACCGGCGCCGCCGCTACGCCCAGCTCCTTAAGCACCTGTTCCGGAAACGCACTCGAACTCATCGCGTAAACAGGCAGACGAACTTGAAAATGCGCCTGCGTCTCGATCAGCTTAGCCTTCATCAGATCAGTGAATCCGGTCATCACCGCCAGTACCACCATCAATACCGTGACGCCGAGCATCACCCCGATGATGCTGGTCAACGTGATCAGCGATACCGCATTGCGCCGCGGCCGCAGATAGCGGCCGGCAAGAAACAGTTCTGTGAGCATCCGCCTGAAATCTCCCGGGATACAGTTACCGTTGAAAATATTTCTGTTTAATATATCCCCGACGGCGGCGCCAGGCAAATAGAGGAGAGAAAAAATTCCTCCAGCCTTTGAAAAAACTCCGGCACCGGATCCGCACCAAAATCAGGAGGCGACGAAATCAAACGCGAAGACCCGGCTGGTTCCCGGCTTCCGGCACTTCTCCACCACCAGCCGCAACCCGGTCAGCCGCAGCGGTTCCTTAAGCCGGAGGTGGTGGAAACGCTGGAAATTCTCCGCAACCTGCATTACTTCCACCACCTTCCCCTCCGGAGTGCGCCCCTCGACGCGGAACGCCTCAATCAGCAGGGGAGAGATGGAAAATTTCTTCATCTTGAGCGGATAGTTGCAGGGCACGTTGAGATGATCGTTGTCGTCATTGTTGCGAAACAGATCGCTGTCAAGCGTCACCCGCACCTCGGTCACTTCGCGCAGACGGTCAAATTCATATTCCACCCGATCACCGGCCGCCGCGTTCCAGCAGTTGTCGCAGCCGTCGTAAACCCGGTCAATTCCCGTCAGCAGCCCCGAAGGATCGCCGCCGTTGGAACTCCGCAACCGCGCCGAACGCGCCGCTTCCGAAATTTCCCTCCGGAAACCGGGCAGAAAACAGTCATCCTCCATCAACAGCCGCTGAAGTTCAGCCATCCGCCCGGTGTAGACCCCGCGCGGCGACAAACCGTGACGAACCGCCACCGCCGCCGCGCTTCCCACCGCCTGCCCGAGCAGCGCACAGGTCGCCATCACCCGCGTCGAACTCAGCGCGCAATGGGTCGCACTCAGATTGCGCCCCGCGAACCAGAGATTGTCGATGTTGCGCGAATAGAGCGAACGATAGGGAATCCCGTACGGCGACGGCGCGGGATGGAAGATGTTCGGGTTGCCGGGATAACGGAACCCGCCGGGATGGTGGTCGTCCATCGTCCACCCCCCGTAGGCGACGGTATCCGGGAACTTCCCCCCTGACGCCACGTCGTTCTGGGTGATGATGTGATCGCCGACGTAACGCCGGCTCTCCCGTTTGCCGGGCAGAAAACCCACCCATTCGAGCGCCCAGTTGTCGGCGCCGTGGTCACCGCGGTTCTTGATGTGATCCCAGATGCCGTAGGCGACCCGCAGCAGTTCGTCGCGGATCTCCTCGGTATCGCCGATCGCGTCGTTCTCTCCGCCCAGTTCCAGCCACCAGAAGTTGTTGATCTGATCGAGCACGTGCTCGCGATTGGAAAGTTCTTCGTCGGTATCGAAGCGGTACGCCCATTCCGGAGCGATGAATTTCTGCGGTTCGGTCATCTCGCGCGCCTGGATCAGGCAGCTCATCCCCATTGTCCGCGCATCCGGCTTCTCCGGAGCGATCGACTCGCCGAACTCCGACCGCCCTTCCCGGCCGTAACGATATTCGGCACCGGTGAGCGGAGCCAGCACGCTGTCCCCCGAACAATCGGCAAAGTAATCCGCCTCCACCCGGAAATTGCGCTGCGTCGTCATCTGCCACGCCCGCACCGCCCGAATGCGTTCTCCCTCCATCTCCACCCCGTTGCAGCTGGTATTGAGGAAAAGCCGCAGATTCGGCTGAAATCTCACCTTTTCATAGAGTATGGTGTCCCAGATCGAATAATTCTGATTCGGATTGCGCCGGAGATTTTCCAAACGGATCTCCTCGATAATGCCGGTTTCCATCATTCCGTGGGCGCCGCAGACCCACATTCTGATTTCACTCGAGGCGTTGCCGCCCAGCACCGGCCGGTCGTGAATCAGCACCGTGTCCACTCCGTGACGCGCGGCCGCTATCGCCGCACACATCCCCGACAGACCACCGCCCACCACACAGAACTGCGCCCGAACCGGACGATCCGGATATTCACTGATTGCCATGATTGCTCATCTCCTGCGAACAATACCCAATACACCCCCCTTCCGGCTGCAACCGGGAAGGGGGGATTTTAATTCAACGCCGCCCACCGCAACCGCCCTGCGGCGATCCGGCTCCGGACGCCGCCGGAGACCGCCGACGGTTTACCTGTCGGTTCCGGAGTTCCGGTCATCGAGCAGTGAATTGTAGGTGTCGAGCATGTTCCGCACGCCGCTGCGGATCATCCCGTAGTCGCTGCCGATGGTGATGAATCTCACCCCGGAAGCGATCAGCGAACGGGTGTAGTCCGGATCCAGTCCGGAAGTTCCGCACCATTTGCCGTTGGCCTGACAGGCGACGGTGGCACGCCGGATCGCCTCGCGAACCTTGCCGTTCTTGAAATCGCCCGGGCAGCCCAGGCTGTGGCTGAGATCCGCCGGCCCGATGAAAATGATGTCCACGCCTTCGATCGCAGCGATCTTCTCGATCTCGTCGATCGCGCAGACATCCTCGATCTGAACCATCAGGAAGGTCTCGCGGTTGGCGAACTGCATATATTCCTTCGCCGGATAGAGACCGAACCCGCTGTCGGCGCTGACCCCGTCAACCCCGCGGCACCCCAGCGGATGGAATTTCACCTGCCGCACGATCTCCCGGACCATCTCCGCGCTCACACAGTGCGGAATCATCAGTCCCGCCGCCCCCATCTCCAGCTGCTGAATCAGGTCATCATAGTTCCCGAACGCACGCCGGACCATGATATCGACATCGCCGGCGCGACCGGCCCGGATCACATTGCGCATACGTTCCGGATCGATACCGATGTGCTCGTTGCAGATCCAGATCACATCGGCTCCCAGATTGCCCATCAGTTCGCAGATATCGGGGTCGGCATACAGGCTCTTCAGGCAGAAAACCGTACCTCCGGCACGAAGTTTCTCCAATACTTTGCTTCTTCTCATCATGATATTATTCTCTATACTGTTGAACCACGTCGAATCCCGCCGCCTCACCTCCGGCCGCGATTCGCCGCGGTTTTCTTAATATACACGGCCCCGGAAATTTCCGCAACCGGAACCGGCCGATAATTTTTCGATATGAAAATTATTTGCCGGATTGCAGACTTTCATTCATGAACTCAACCACCAGCCGGGTCGCGGCAGTCACCACATTGAAGGAGTGACCGCCGCCGAGTTCACGGTATTGACAGGGGATGTTCAATTTCTCAAGTTCGGCCTTGAAATTGCGGTTCATCGTCCGGTCAAACGCCGCGGTTCCGGTGATGATCAGAATTTTCATATCCCGCAATGCCCCGGCGCCGTTGATCGGATTGAAACGCGCCCACACCTCGCGATCGGTGCCGAAACGCTTCTCCGGCACCTCGTAGCTCTGCCCCTCGGGCAGACCGTCGCGGGGGAAATCGAGCAACCCGATGATCGGGGCAAACGCGGCGAACTCCCCGGCATGCGCCTCGGCGAACATCGCACAGCCGTATCCGCCCATGCTCCAGCCGGTAATTCCGCGCCCGGAACGTTCGGTCGTCACCGGCAGCTTTGCCGCCGCATCCGCGAGGAGTTCCTCGATGTAGTCGTTGTAACGGTCGGCGGCGATCACCGGGCTGTTGATGTACCAGCCGTCATCGCCCGAGGGCAGCACCACCACCCCCCGAAAATCCGCCAGCGCCGCCCGGCCCTCCGGATCGTCGATCAGCGACCGCTCATTTCGTCCACGCCCGTGCAGAAACAACAGCATCGGCTGCGTTTTATCCGAACCGACCGCCACTCCCGGCGGCAACATCGCCATGTACCGTTTTTCCCGATTGAGCGCCCGGGAGAAAAACGAGAGCTCGACAATGCGATCGTCAAGAGCCGGCGTCTCAGCTTCGGCGGCCTCCCGGTGCTCGACCTTCACATTGTCGATCAGCATCATCCCATTGCCGCCACCTTCGACCGGCCGGCTGATGAACCAGATCGACGCCATCGCATTGCCCTCGCACTTGAAACCGAGCCGACCGCCGCCGAGCTGACGACCATCGAGGGAGATCGTCCAGCTTCCCTTATCCGGTCCGGAAAAAGCGATCTCCAGCGCCAGACGATGCCATTGTCCGGCGGAGAATTTTCCCAGCGATTTAAGTTTGCCGTCGGCATGGCGGTAAAACAACGCCGAATGACGGCCATCCAGTCGCAGCAGTACCGGAGTGGTATTCATGAGCTCCTTCAGAGAAACCCCCGGCGCCAGAATCCCGAATTCATACACATCCGCTTCACCGCGGATGAAAAAATCGAATTCGAGCGAAACCACTCCGTTCTGTGCGGCCTTTTCCAGGAACATCCGGGTGTAGGCAAGCGCCTTCTCCTGTCTTCCCGGCACACACATCGCATTACCGTGTTCGGGGTCGCCGCTGTCAATCACTCCGGCGGGCGGATTCTTGTCCGTCGCACCCCAGCGGCCAGGGAAACTCCCCGCCGCCGCTCCGGTAAAATCCTCAACTCCGGAAGCTGCCATTGACAGCGCCAGCGCCAGCGCCATCAGAGTGTAACGAAACTCTTTCATTTGCGCCCCTTTTCCGGTACCGCACGAATGGAAATATTGTCGATCAACACCGCCTCGTCCGGCCCGGCTTTAACTTCACGTCCGCCGATGCAGATGCCGCCGACGGTCGCGTCACCGGTACCGATCACATTGCGGAATGCGCAGGTACTCGCCTCAGCTTCTCCGCCGTCAATATTGATGTTGAAGGTATTCTTCATCGGCCCGGAGAGGAAAATCCGCAGCTTGAAGTGATGCCATTTTCCCGGCTTGAAATCGGCCGCCGTGTGCCAGCTGTTGGAGAAGTATTTTATCTTCCCATTGGTGCCGTCAAACAACAGCCACAACAGCGAAGTATCGTGATCGATCGAACCGGTGTTGAGCGGCATCACCCCGAGATTGAGGCATTCGCCGCGGGCATCTACCTTGAAGTCAAATTCGATTATCACCTCGCCGCCGGTGACCGGTTTGATCCGGTGATAGGCGTAGTAGGCGAAATCGGTCGCCGCAAAACGATAGGCGTTGCCGAAGGGGGCTCCGGCATCGACGATGCTCAGACTTTTGGCACCGCGGCCCGAGGCTTCCCAGAAGCCGTCTTCGGCCGGCCCGGTTTTGGCGCGGGCCAGATCCGAAACGCCGGTTGCCGAACCGGCCGCTCTGCCGAGTTCGAGCCCGCGCAGTCTCGCCTGCGGGGTGCCGGAGAGAACGGTCAACCGCAGTCGGTCGACCTTGCGCGGCGAAAAAGCGAGCACCGTCGGTTCCCCGGCCGGAACGTCCGGAGTCAACACCACCGGCTTTGCCCCGTCAAAATATTCCAGCCGGAACCCGCCGAAACCGGCGGCATCAATCCGAACCTCACCGAGAAATTCAGGCCGGTTCAACCGAACCTCCAGCGCGGCGGGAAAGTTCTCCGGTCTCCAGTCGGTGACCGCAATCTTCTTCCCGTCAACGAAGGCATTCCAACTGGCGGGATCGCAAATCTCCAGCGTGTCCGCCACCAGCAGTTCCAGCGGCGACGGATATCCCCACGGCTCTTTCAGCCGGAAACGGGCGCCCGCGCCTTCAAAACCGGTCGAAATCACCGGCTTCCATTCCGCGGCGCCGTCGGCCCGGCACTCCCAGTCGAGACCGGTATTCAGCGTCACCTGCGCCTCCTTCGAACCATAACGGAAATTGACGAGTAAGCCGGCCATGTCGCTGCCGGGTTTCACCCGCGCGGTGAGTTCATGTTCGCCGGGGGTGAGCAATTCACTGACGTCAAAGGTCTTGGCGCGCGCACCGTCACTCCCGGAACCGACGATCTTGCCATCCAGCCAGAGCCGATAACTCTCGTTGGCGGTGACACAGAGCTTTCCGAACGTCACCGGCGCCTCCACCCGGAAACGCTTCCGGAACCAGACCGTTTCCCGGTCGAGATATTTGCGCGGATCCGCCGAAAGTTTTACCACGGAAGCGCACTTTTCCGGCACCTGAGCGGCCGCGATAACCGCCGCGCCGGGATAACGCTTCGCGGCAGCGGCGGCGATCTCCGGGGTGGAAGCGACCAGAGTGAATTTGATTCCCATCCGATCAGCAAGTTCGCGGGCGCGGGCCGGGTAATCGAACTTCCCGAAATCGATCCCCCAGTTCTCCCACTTCAGCACCGGGATTTCTTCTCCCGCCGGAAACAACGCCTTGCCGTTTCCGTCGTCGAGGCGCCAGAAAATCTCCCGGTAACCGGTGATCGCCCCGTTTCCCATGATCCGGTTGACCAGCGTCTGGTCAACCGCTCCGGGACGAGCTTCCAGCCACTGCCGGAG
>CAKUKT010000149.1 GCA_934663655.1 uncultured Victivallaceae bacterium | reverse complement strand
GGCTCTTCGGCAATGCGGCCGAATACAGCCGGGATTTTCCCGATGGCGGCTTCACTTTTGTCGCGCCGCCGGAATTCTTCAACTATCCTGAACACACAGAAAAGGTGTTCGTAAAATATTTCCAAAAAGTCTACGATCTTCCGGAGGGATGCGAAGTCGAATACTATTGATGCCAATCCAATCCCCCTCCACCTGACCGCCCAGCCCTCGCCTGTTTTTCGCCGCCGACTCATTTTTTTTTGAACCCATCCGGAGACCGCTGATACTTTTCACCATCCCGGCATTTCTCAACAATGAAGTGCACCTTTCCAACATTTCATACAAAAGATGCTTCATCGCTCAAACTCTATTTGAAAAGATGGCGGATAGATGTATATTAAACCGGACGATGCCGGGGGGCGTCCAGTTCACTGCGAATGTAGTACAGAACCAACAAATCAACCAACTCCTGCCGGCAGCAATAAGGATCTGGAAACTATGAACTTTTTCTCCAAAAAAACCGTCGCGGAACTGATCGGAACATTTTGGTTGGTATTCGGAGGCTGCGGAGCCGCGGTTTTCGCCGGTTCCCAGATCGGCTACGCCGGAATTGCCCTCGCTTTCGGACTCACCGTCCTCACCGGAGCCTACGCTTTCGGTCATGTCTCCGGAGCCCATTTCAATCCCGCGGTCAGCATCGGCCTCTGGGCTGCCGGACGTTTCGATAAGAGAGAGCTTCTGCCCTATATCGTCGCTCAGTTGATCGGAGCGGTTCTCGCCGGATTCGCGATGTGGGCGATTCAGGCCGACCAGAATACCATCCTCGACCTCGGACTCAACTTCGCCGCCAACGGATATGGTGAATTCTCCCCCGCCAAATACGGCATGGTCGCCGGTGCCCTGACTGAAATCATTCTGACCTTCATTTTCCTGGTCGTCATCTGCGGCGCCACCGACAAACGGGCCCCGCAGGCGTTGGCTCCGGCCGCGATCGGCCTCTGCCTGACGCTGATCCACCTGGTCGGAATCCCGGTCACCAACCTTTCGGTAAACCCGGCGCGCAGTTTCGGACCGGCGCTGGTTCAACTGTTTGCCAAAAACAGTGATGCGATGGTTCAGCTCTGGTTCTTCCTGCTGATGCCGACAATCGGCGCGCTGCTGGCGGGAGTGCTCTACAGAAAATTCTTCGACGCGAAGAATTGAGATATCCCCAAAAATATTAACACTATGAGGAAATTGTCATGAAAAAATTGTTGCTTCTCTCCGGTATCATCTGCGGTATGCTCTGCTTCTCCGGCTGCGGAAACGGCGTCGATGAAAACAAGACCCCGGAACAGATCAAGCAGGAAGCCGCCAACTTGGACGCGGCCGCGATCGAAGCGAAGATCGAGGCCTACAAAAAGGTAATCGAGGAAAAGAGCGCTCAGCTCAAGGCAGAGGTCGACAAACTTGCCGAAATTCCGGTCACCGAACAGCTCGGCGAAGAAGCCAAGAAAATTCGCGGCAATATCGACGGAATCAAAGACTCCCTGGAGAAACTCGGCAAGAACCTGGACGCTTATGTCGATTCTCTCAAGGCGAAAAAATAACTGTCTGCTGTCCCGCCTTCCGAACTGAACCAGGTTCAGAAAAGACAGGCAGATCACTTCTGACGACGACGGAGCCACGTCACAGCCGGCCCGTCGCCGTTTTTTTATACCGGCTACCCAGAACTCGCGGCGGTTCATTTACCGATGGCGGCGAGTTTGATTCCGCTCTCTTCAGAAGGGAACGCCGTTTCCCGCCGGAACATCAACGACCGGCAGCCCCCCTCAGGAACGAAGTTGCCAAAACAGCCGGTTAGCGGAGAAAACCGGTTCGATCCGCCCCGCGTCGGCGAGATACGCCAGCGCCGAACGCAACGTGCTGCCGACCAGCGCGTATTGCGTGAAGTCCAGGGTAAGGCCAAATTCATCAAAAAGCAGTTTCAGAATTTCCGCCTCACTACGGCTTTCGGTGCAGAGCGACGCGATCCTGTCGAGCAGTTCGATCACGGCAACCCGGTTAACCTGAACCAGCGGCCGGATGTCGGTCGTCGCGGGAGCATGCGAGGGTATAAACCACGGCGCTTCCAGTCGCTCCACCTGATCGAGCGTCGCCAGATAAGCCGCAAAATCGTAAATAAAGGGAATACGGTATTTACGGAGCACCGCCTCACTGGCAAGCGCATCAGCGAGGAAGATCGTCCCGTCCGGCGTCCGGATCCCGATCATGTCCAGAAAGTGTCCCGGCAGCGGAATCACCTGAAGCTCCCGCGGAAATTCCGGATCTGTGATCTCCCGCACCGAACTCGGCGCCGCAAGCAGAAATTTATTGCGCAGCGGCGCGGGTGGATAGCCGCCGTAGACAAATGCAGGTTCGAGAATCGGATGCCGGGTAAACGCCCCCTCGAGGGAGGTGGCGAAAACCGGACAACCGGTTCGTTCCTGAAGCAGCCGATTGCCGCCGATGTGATCGGCATTGGAATGGGTATTCACGACCGCCCGCAGCCTCCACCCCCGGGAATCAAGAATCTTCAGCGCCTTTTTCCCTGCCTCTTTGTCAAGCCCGCTGTCGATCAGGCACACCTCCCCGTCATCAAGAATGCAAACTCCGATTTTCGCCGGAGATTCGATATACCACGACCGTTCGCCGGCCGGAACCAGTTCGTACATATTCCCTCTCTCCTTTCAGACTCCGGATTTCATCTCCGGCTTTTCCATCTCCGCATTACCTCCGCCGGGTTTAACATAATACCGCGTTGGTGAAATTCAAGCCGTTTCCCGTCCGGTAACCTGCCGCGCAAATAAAACAGCGCGATCGTACTCTGAACTAAAACGCCCCCCTCCCGGAGAGTTCGGCAGACACGGGATCGTTTACCGCGGCCGCCAAGGCGTCAGACGCGGCAGAAAACGCGGAACGTTGCGATAATATTCCTCATATTCGCTGCCGAAACGCCTGCGCAATCCAGGTTCTTCGGAAAGCATGAAGTATATCACATTGCTCATCACAAATATGCCGAACCAGCAGGCAATCGCCACGGATTGTCCGCCAATCGCTTCCGCGAGAAGAATCATGAAAACCCCGCTGAGCATCGGGTTGCGGGTATAGGCATAAGGACCGGTGGTCACCAGTTTCCGCGGGGGATTCCAGGGAGCAAGCGTTCCTCTGCCGATCCGCATGAAAAGCCCGATCGTCCATACCAGCAGCGTAACTCCGGCAATTCCCGGCGGGATTGCAATCAGCAGCGGCCAGCTCTTCCACTTCTCCCCCGGCCCGCGTTCCGCAAACCACAAAATTACGGGAATAATTACCGTCACGGTGAAGGGTAATATGAGTATCGCCCGGATCTGCTGACTATACCATTGCCAATGATTGTTCACGCCCGCCTCCCGGAATTATCCTGGTATTGTCAGCTGCGCCGGGGTGAGCCGGCGCGCGTCCCCCCCCGGATGAATACGAAAATTTGCAGCCAGGGTCTCCACTCGACCATCAGGGGCCGATCAGATATACGATGACGAACACCAGCGCCGCCGCCGGAATCTCATCGGCGTTGCTTATCGTGGCAATCGCCTGAAAATTCTGTTTTACCTCGCCGCCCCGCCAGACCCGCAGCACGCCGTCGTTTGAATATTGCGCGGCATATTCGGCCTGATGATTCTGTTTCGTCTCACCGCCGCACCAGATTCTCATGATACCCTTCGGCTCTATTTTCGCGGAGAAATCGGCCTGAAAATTCTGTCTTGCTTCGCCTCCCCGCCACATGTGTAAAGTTTCCACTGCAATGCGGAAGGTATAGATGGCCTGAAAACTCTGTTTTACCTCGCCGCCCCGCCAGACCCGCAGCAGTTCCTCCTTTTGGGAAAAGGTGTACGCCGCCTGAAAATTCTGTTTTACCTCGCCGCCCTGCCAGACCCGCAGCACGCCGCCGGCACAGCGAAGGGAAAAGTTCGCCTGAAAATTCTGTTTTACCTCGCCGCCCCGCCAGACTCTGGAATCACTCCACCCGGGCAGCACGAACATGAAAGACAACAGCAGCAGAAAGTACTTCACGATCCCCCTCCCCTGAAAATTCTCAATCGTCCCGGTAAATCGCCGGGGCCCTCCCTCGCCCCCGACCAGGTGAAAATGTCCTGTTCAGCAGCGGGAAACAACCCACATTCCCTCCGCCGTCTGAGCACGGCAGTTGTCAGGAGTCCGGATGCGCACCGGAACTCCGTCCTGGGCCCGCAACAAATAATAGCATAAGAAACCGCCTTTTGCAAATATAAAACTCCGGACGAGCTTTTCTTCCCCCCTCGTTCCGGCAGGACAAGGCCGCGACGGTTCGTGAACCCCCGGTCGGAGATTTGATTTTCAACAGAACTGATGGTATAGTATGGGAGACAATCCCGGAGGTTTACGATGAAAATTTCCATTCTCTACTACAGTCAGACCGGTAACACCCGCAAAATGGCCGAAGCAGTCGCCGAAGGGGCGGGAGCCGTTTCCGGAACTGAAGTCCGACTCTTTCCGCTCGATGCGATCGACAAGGAGTTCCTCGACGCCAGTAAAGCGGTATTTTTCGGTACGCCGACCTACCTTGCCAGCACCTGCTGGCAGTGGAAGAAGTGGTTCGACGAACCGGCGCCCTGTTCGCTCGGCGGCAAACTCGGCGCGGTGTTCGCCACCGCAAATGTCGTGCAGGGCGGCGCGGATATTGCGATTCAGACGCTGCTCACGCACATGATGGTCAAGGGAATGCTGGTCTATTCCGGTGGCGGAGCCTGTGGGCTTCCCTATATCCACCTCGGCGCGGTTGCGCTCAAAGAAAACCTGGAAGAGAGCAAACCCCTTTTCCGCATCTTCGGAGAAAGGGTGGCACGCAAGGCACTGGAGATCTTTCCGGAGAGCAGATAACCTGAGCTGTCGGCAGGGGCGGCAGGCCGGGGGGGGGGACCGCCCTGCCGCCCCCGGTTCCGCAACCGGCGCGGCGGAAGCGGCGCCAGGTCGCCTGAGAGACGGGAAAACCCTGGAAATTATTGTGGAAACCCCTCCGCCCCCCGGGGATACCTGAATTCGACGGCCGAAACCAAATCGCCGATCGCTCTTCCCCGGAGCAGCAAAGAGGGCGATGAACGGGCTTATCAGCATTTCTTCCATCGCGGGATCCAGAAATTCACATCTTTTGCCTGACGCCGGTTCCCCCCGGCCGAACCATTACAGCAGGGGAAACCGCAGTTCCGTTTTTATATCTTTCGCAATCGCCATCCGCTTCCTCGAGATAATATGTATACTGGCAGGTTCAGCAACGGCGCAACCATTTTCGACGCGGTGAGATGGCATGGGCAAACACGCTTGAAACCATAATTTCAAGTTGTGCATATTGATTGCCTGGCCGGCCGGGAGTGAATGAAACGGCAAGCGTTCCCGAGGTTCCGGAGCTATCCGGGAGGAGTCAGGCGCCCCCCGCCTTCATAACCTGCCGCCGTTTCCTGCCGTCTCCAGCCGGAGTGATGCATTGTTTTCCGATATTCCACCGGGAGCGTTTCGATTTTTCCCGGCCGGCAGAAAACATCTTTCGGCGCGGCTTGCTTTCCTGCCGCCGCACCCTGCGGGAGTGCGGTAATCCCGGGCGGCCCGGAACGCCAACAACCCATGGCCGACGGCGAAGAACGGCAATATCCGATGATTTTCGCATAAATTCATCCCCGCAAGAAAATCTCCGGATTGACAAAATGACAAATTCATGGTAATTTTAGCTCATATCCGCTTTTATGTTGAATTAACGACACAAAACGGCTGCAGCTTTTCAACTCCCGCATCACATCACCAGATCCGGGACATTGTTCAACAGGCAAGAAATGATCATGAAAGAGAATAACAGGAAAGCCGGGTTCAACGGCAGACAATTTGCAGTGTGGATGGCCGCACTGGTGCTGGGGGGAATATTGGGAACCATCAACCTCGGCTGGTTGAATGATTTGTTCAATTTCATCGCCTCGGCATATACCCGGTTGTTCCAATTCGTCGCCGTACCCACAATTGCCCTGGCGGTAACCACGACGCTGGCGCAGCTTGGCACCAGGAAAAACACCGGACGGGTCTTCCTGCATACCATCGTGTATACGCTGCTCACCACTGCCGCGGCCGCGCTGGTCGGGCTGCTGCTCTTCAAAGTGATTGAACCGGGCAATCTTCCGGCGGAGGTAATTAAGCAGGGAAATGCAAAAGTTCCGGAAAATCTGGGCGCAATCTCCTACTACACACATATTCTCTCGGTGATCCCGAACAACATTCTCGCCCCATTTACCTCGGGAAACGTCTTAAGCATTCTGCTGGTGGCAGTGGCGGTCGGACTGGTGCTGGCCATGAAGAAAGAGTCCGAAAACATCCAGATCCTGTTGAAAGGGATTATCGGCATGCAGGAAATACTGTTTGCCCTGATCCGGGGACTGGTCTGGACCTTGCCGCTGGGTATTCTGGCGTTTGCCGCTCAGCTTTCGGCGCAGGTATCGGCGGGGTTCATCATCGGTTCCCTGGGCAAGTATGTGGCGGTGGTGCTGGGCGGAAATCTGATTCAGTTCTTTATTGTGCTTCCGCTGTTCCTGCTGGTGCGCGGAATCAATCCCCTCCGGGTTTTCCGCTGCA
>CAKUKT010000148.1 GCA_934663655.1 uncultured Victivallaceae bacterium | reverse complement strand
AGCCGGATCTGATTACCCAGAACAAAATTCTGGTGCATATTGATATTGATCCGGCGGAAATCGGCAAAAACGCCGGGGTTTTCAACGATCCCTCCAAGACCTATAAATACTTCAACGACGGCAACATCGCGATCCCCTTCTGATTTTGAAGCGGAAGGGGATCGCGGCTCGTCGGAGAAACGCTCTTCGCCGGGCCGCGTCTGATTTTCTCCATCTGCGTTTTTTGCCCGTCCCCAGGGGAAATATGTGTCATCACGGGGGCAATATTGGGGGGAATGATCCTTGCACGGGAGGGTGCGGTTCTGTGAATCAATTTTTGCAGGGCCGAAAAACGCCGCTTAGGAAACTGGAAACGGCAATTCCGATCAAAAACATAATTTTTGCCATTTTTTCAAATTTTATTGCCGTGGCATGACGGAGCGGCAGGTAAATATTCAGTACGCGTTTCGGTCGAACTATCGTCGGGAGGTGTTTGGCAACTTTCAATTGTCGATGGTGCAAAAATATAAAAATTGCTCCAGCATCATAAAATTGGTCTGGCTTTGCAACTTGGATTTTCCTGCTGACAGCGGCATAATTAATCCCGGACGGAAAACGGATTTGCCCGTCTCTGAGGAATCTCTCAACCGGTGACAAAGGAGGCTGAAAATGGTCGGATGCTGCGGGAAAAAACACTTTACGCTCATTGAACTTCTGGTTGTTATCGCAATAATAGCTATTCTGGCCGCCATGCTCATGCCCGCACTTTCAAAAGCAAGAGAGAGTGCCAAAGCATCCGGGTGCATCGGTAATCTGAAAAACAGCAATCTGGCGATGCAGACTTATTCCGGTGACTTCAAAGGAATGATGATGATTTACATGAACTATCTGGATATATACAATTCCAACCGTAAAAATTATGTTACCTGGATGGGGGCGCTTTATCAGTTCGGATATCTTCCTGATGCCAGTCCGGTCGCCCGTTGCCCGAAAATGGGTGGAAAAATGGAGATTGATCCTGCCAACGGCTACTATGTATATTCCAGTTACGGTGCGATGAACAGTAAGAATTATCTCTATCCGGCGGAAAAAAAGCTTCAGATAGAATACAGTGACAGTGCTGCGACAATTCGCTCACTGGTTGCCAAACGTGTCGATGCTCCGAGTGATTTTCCGCTGATTGTCGACACTGTGGAAGTCAGCGCCGGGAAACCGTTGCGTGAATTTTGGGCATTTACTCCGGAAATCAGTTCCACTTATGGAATGCACGCCCGTCACAACGGACGGGTGCAGGCGGCGTTCGTCGGCGGCAATGTCCGTTCGATGATGCCGGCTGAATTTAAGGAGATCGGTAAGAATGTCGGGATTTTCAATGAGGGTTCATCGAAAACCTATAAATATTTCAATGACGCCAATGTTGCGGTTCACCTGTAAGATAAAGTTACCGTTCTATATCGCGGAGCCGGCGGCAGAGTTCGCGGGGGGTTGCATTGAAATGCATCCTGGTCAACTGGTTGAGGTAGGTAACGTTCTTAATACCGTTGCGGAAAGCGATTTCTTTCATTTCCAAGTCGCTCGAACAGATCATATCGATGATTCTTCCAAGCCGCATCTTGATCCGGTATTCTCCCGGGGGTTCACCATAGGCGGCAATGAAACAGCGCCGTGCCTGGTTTCTGCTTACTCCGGCAAGGCGGCTGAGTTCTTCGAGCGTGTGTTCGCAGAGTTCGTCGGCGTCAATCAGCTGTTTGAGTTTGCCGGCAACTCCGAACTCATCGGATTTCTCCTGGTTGGTGGAACTGGCAAGAAAACGCGCCATTATCCCGCAGAGAATCAGATCCGCCTCCACCTTTCCACGCGAGGTTCCGGAAAAAAATCCGTTCCGCATTTTCACAAACGCCAGCCGCAATGCCGGCACTTCCGCCGGATCAAGTCGCAATTCAGGTTCGATCGGCAGTTTAGTGTTACCGTCGCGCCACACCGGCTGACGGAGAGAAAAATCGTAGTACAGCGGAACCGGTTCTTTAAGCAGCACCCACCAGTTTTCCCGGATACGGTCGTATTCGTATTCGCTGCGACCTCCCGGGAAGTAGAGCCTCAACGACGGGACGCGGGCGGTGACATCCGAGGTTCTCAGCCGGCCGTCAGGAAAGAGTTCTCGGCTGTATTTCAATCCTGTAACATACAGGCCGACACCGACGCTCTGCACGGTATGGGCATTGCGCAGTTGTTCGGAATTATACCCGATGTCGCGAATCGAAATCTGCACGATGTTCCGGTACGAGAATATGTTGGGTGATTTTTTAATAAATATAAATGCATTCTGAAATTTTGCAAACTACTGGAACGTTTTTTGTAAAGGAGGGCTTGGTGCCATGAAATTATCAATGCAATTTACCGGACTGCTGACGGTTCTGCTGTGTCTGTGCTCGGGGGCCGGAATGGCTGACGAACGCGATTATGCTGAACTGAGAACCGAGGCCCGGGAACGTCCCCGTCGGGTCGTATTCAACAACGACGGCTGTGACGTGCTCTATTTCCCCCGTCACCTCGACGTTACCCGGGAGAACTTCCTCGCTCAGCGTACCAGTTGGCTCGCCGGAATATGCGATACCCTCGTCTATTGTCCGGTTTCAGCGGGGCAGGGGCACTTCACTCTGGAACTTCCCGGCGCCGATTTCCTCTCCGCCGATCCTCCGCGACGCGAATGCCGTAATATCGCCGCCGAACTCCGGGATCGCGGCGAAGATTATTTTCAATGGCTGATCGATTTCTGCCGGGAAAACGACATGGAGATATTCTTCTCCTTCCGGTTCAACGACACCCACGACGTCGGACACCGGCCGAACAAACCTCATTTCCTTTTCTGCAAGTGGAAAGATGAACATCGGCAATTCCTTTTCGGCGCCGATCACACTCAAAGTCCCCGGAACGGCTGGTGGAGTGCGCTCGAATTCAGCCATCCCGAAGTACGCGATCGCCAGCTCGAACTGGTGAAAGCCGTCCTCGATAAATATGATGTCGATGGTATTGATCTTGACTTCTCGCGCTATCCGCGGATTTTCCGCAGTACCGCCTCCGGCACTCCCGCTTCCCCGGAGGAACTCGAAATGATCAACGACCTGATGCGGAAAATCCGCGCCGCCATCGACGCCAAAGGTCGCGAAATCTCCCGCGGTCTGCTGCTCTCGGTCGTCCTTCCCGATTCGATGGAGATGTGCCGCAACCTCGGTTACGATGTCGATACCTGGATGCGCGAAGGTCTGGTCGATATCATCCAGCAGACCGACGGCTTCCGGATCAATCCGATTTCCGACATCGCCGAAAACGCACACCGGTACGGGGTGAAATATTACGCGTTCAACGGTTCGCCCTGGCCGTATGCGTCGCTGGAAAATGGTTCGATGCTGCTCCGCCGCGCTGCTTCCGCCTACGCTGCCCGTGCCCACACCGCCATGACTCGGGGCGCGGACGGGCTTTATCTCTACAACATTACCGAGGCGGGGGAGTTCAAGCGTGCTGCCGCGACCGATGTTGAACAACTGGCCACCGTTCCTTTCCGTCGTTATTTCATCACCGATTTCGCGTGGGAAATTCCGCGCGGCTACAGCTTCTCACCCGCGGAGTATCAACATTATGGCCAGCTGACCGCGCATGTCAAATGCAATATCGTTCCCGGAACGGAGAAGAAATTTCCGCTCGAACTCGGCGATGCCCCCGCCGGAAATGCCCGGGTCGTCGCTTATATCGATCGGACCGCCGGAACTCCCGGTGCCTTGCACATCTCCTCCAACGGTATCGAATGGCCGCGCACCGGTATCGTCGGCCGATATGAGAGCTTCACGGTTCCGGAAGGGGCGCTCAAAGCCGGAAACAATGAAATTCTCTTGACCGCCTCATCCGCCAAGGGTGAGAACATGGTGGTGTTTGTTCCCGAAAAACTCAAGGATTTTGAAACCGGTTTCTTCGGATCCGCCGCCGTCGCTGCTCTCTCCAAGAAAGACGACGTCACCTTTGCTGTAGCCGGGAACCATGGTCTTGCCGGTCTTGTCAAACGCTTCGGAAACACGGAATTTTCTTCAATCCAGTTCGCGTTTTCGGCGAAAATTGTCGACGGCGCCATCGCCTGTAGCCGTTTCGCCAACGCCGGTTATGCGATGACGGTCAAGCTGTTCCCGGACAAACTGACGATTCCGGACGCCGGTTTCGAAATGTCTCTCGACACCGGAAATCCTCATGATTATTCGGTGACCATGACAGGAGCTGAATTTGTTCTGTCCGTCGATGGACGCGAATGTTTCCGGACTTCCGCCACCCCGTCCGGCTATACTCCCGCCGCCAATGCGGACATCCCTGAATCATCCCGCCTTTATAATAGTTCGACTTCCCTGATGCTCGGTATTGCCGCCGATTCCTCCGGAATGGTCGAATACTCTCATATCACCGTTTCCAATCCACCCGGCAGTGTCGAAATCGCCAATCTGATGGTCGAAATCGACACCCCAGAAACCGCACCGGAAATTCCCGATGACCAATGGCGTCCGGCTCCACTGCCCACCGGAGGACGCGCGCTTGACGGACGCGCCTATCCGTTCCCCGCCATCGCTCCCGGCGATGACGTCGCCGCCGAAATCGCCCTCAAACCCGGCGACCGACGTACCGTCTGGGTGGTCTCCAACGGCAAACGGGTCTCCGCATGGGTGATCACCCGTGAAGGCGTTCGTGCCTGGCCGGATTCTCCCACCCGCATCGATCTCAACCCCGACGGCGAGGTCGTCAGATATCGCCTGGTTATGGGAGAAAATGACGAAACGCTTTATCGCAATGGGGCGCTTTTTTACCGTACTCTACCCGACGGGAAGATGGTTTACGACCGCGGAGTACATTCGTCAGTACCGGAAGCTCCAACTCCGGAGGAGTTCCTCAAGGCTCATGCCCGGATGTTCACCATCCCCGAACAAGAAGTCATCTCCTCCGGCGGTACCTTCGCCCGCGGTCTGCACGATAAAAATGATCCTCCCTCCGGTTGGCTCACCGATCTGCGCTTCTACGAGGGAAAATAACCATATTTTGTGGATGGAATTATGAAACTGATTATCCGAAACGGACCCATCTGGGCCGGTAATCCGGCTGCCGAAAAAATTTGCGATCTCCTTATCGAGGATGACCATATCGCCGCAATCGGCGACGTCCCTCCAATTACCGATGCCGATGTAATTGATGCTTCAGATAAACTCGTCCTGCCGGCTTTGGTCGATCCCCATGCCCATTTTATCGGCGGCGATAACGCCGGGTACTACATGCTGGCTGCAGCCGGCGTTGCTACCGCACTCGATCCGATCATCGGACGCAGGGAAAACGCTGTGGAATATATTCGCGCCACCCCGGTCGGTTTGAATATCGGCTGGCTCTATCTCATCAAACCCGGCTCTACGGTTTCCTGCCCCTCTCCGAAGCGGGAGGAATTCGCCGCCGTTATTGAGCAAGCCGTCAATACCGGCGCCATGGGCGTCAAAATCGCCGGCGCCCATTTCCCTCTGACTCCGGATGCCACCGCCATGGCCATCGAAGTCGCCGCGGAAAAACATGTGCCGCTGATGCTGCACGCCGGTACTACCGCCGAACGGGATGATTTCGCCGGAATGAGAGAAGCGGTCTCGCTCAGTAATGGAAATCCATTCATCCTCGCTCATATCAACGCCTACTGCAATGGAAACACCTGCGGATCTCAGTGCGCCGAGGCTGTCGAAGCTCTCCAGCTGCTCCGCGATAACCCCAGAATCGTTTCCGAATCAACCCTCAGCGATTTGAGTTGCATGGGTACACGTATGATCAACGGCATACCCGAAAGCCTCTGCATGATCGATGTGCTCGAAAATCTCGGCTTCCCAGGTACCTACGCCGGTATGCTCGATGCCGTCGCTTCAGGTAAATTGATGGTCTCTGGCCCCGCCGGAAAGGAATTTCGTTTCTACGACCCCTCCGCCGGTCTTGCCCGCTGCCGGGAACATAACGGCGCCGTTACCGTCGGTTTTAAGAGACATGATATGGTTAAAAATGCCATCGTCGCTTCCGGACGCCGTAACGATGAAAGTTTTGTCGTCAATGCATTTTCAACCGATGGGGGAGTGATCCCCCGTAACGTCGTTCTGGATAAAGGACTCGCCATGGTCAATGCCGGATTTTTCACCATGACGGAGTTCGTCGCCAAATCGGCCACCGCCGGCGCGAAATTGCTCGGACTCGAACACCGTAAAGGTTTTCTCGCCGTTGGAGCAGACGCTGACATCGTTATCGCCAATCCTGCAACCAGACACGCTGAAGTTACAATATCCAACGGCAAAATTATCTACCGGAATGGAGAGTTTTTCCCCACGGAGAATAAAATATTCTCCCTTGATAAGGAAAAATTGCCCGACTGGCTGAATTAATCCCCGGACCCCGGTCAAGGAGCCTGGGGTTCCCGCCCCGGACCCCGGTCAGGGCTGCCGCCCTGAAACCTGCCTGGGGTTCCCGCCCCGGACCCCGGTCAGAGCTGCCGCCCTGAAACCTGCCTGGGGTTCCCACCCCAAACCCCGGTCAGAGCTGCCGCCCTGAAACCTGCCTGGGGTTCCCACCCCAGACCCCGGTCGGGGCTCCTCGCCCCGAACC
>CAKUKT010000147.1 GCA_934663655.1 uncultured Victivallaceae bacterium | reverse complement strand
CCTTGGCAGCTTCCCGGGCTCTGGAAAGTGCCGGCATCAACATTGCCGCGAGAATCGCAATGATCGCAATCACCACCAGCAATTCGATTAATGTGAACCCCTGCCGCTTTGGCAAAACCGACTTGGAGTATCCGTTGTCCGGTGATGATTGACTTCTCTGGACAGTAACAACTCCTGCCGGTTGCTTCAACATCTTCATTTAGCATCCTCGCTTTTTTGATTCGGTGATTTCCCGTCGCCATCCGGAAATATTCCTGGATTGCCAATAATTATTTTAAACAGACGGGTACAAAAAAGCAATGGAGCCCTATGTCAATTTTCATTATAAAATCATGTCAATTTTCGTCATTTGGGGTTAAGGCGAGAAAATCTACACATCAATCCAACCCCGTACCGTTGAGAATTTTTCTAATCAGATTGATTCTCCTCTCCGGACTTTTCCGCTCTCTCGGTGGTGATGCGGCGCAATTTATCTTCCCATCCCGGTGCCGCGGCCTCGGCGATCCGCCACCAGGAGCCCCCCTCCTCACGACAGCGGCGAGAAAATTCCGTCGGAGAAATCGCGAACACCCTCCGGAAAACCCGGGAAAAATAGGTGTGCGAACGCCATCCGGTCATGGCGGCGATATGTACCACCGGTTCGACATCCTCCGCCAGCATCTCACAGGCGTGGCGCAACCGCACCAGAGTGATGTGGCCGCGCACGGTGGTTCCGTAATGTTCCCGGAACAACCTGGTCAGATGGTGACAGCCGACCCCGGCATTGCGCGCGATCTCCGTCGCGGAAAGCCCCGGCCGACGGAAATTAACGTTGATATACCGGTTGGCCATATCCGCGGCGTCACCGATACGTTCGTTTATTCCATCTCCGAGGGTACGCTGGAGAAGCTGAAGAATCTCTCCAAGCAGCGGGAGGACGTGTTCCGCCAGCCGCCGGGGCGGCAGACCCACCCGGCGCCAGCGCTCGAGCATCTCCAGGTGGGAAACCAGAAGTTCGCTCTCCTCGAAAACCGCGTCCGAACCCAGAATCGACTGGTTCAGGTAGGAACAGCTCAACCAGCACCATCCCACCCCCATCACCATGCTCGTCCCGAGCCCGGCGGGAGAAAGCCGCCGGTGAACACACCCGGGAGGAATCAGAATCAAAGCGGAAAATGTACGCTCACTGGGGCGCCGGGACAATACGATTTCCCAGAATTTATGCGTATGAACGCCATCACCGGGCAAATCATCCGCCAGCTCAAAATCCAGCGCCCGATGGCTGTCAAGGCAACGCTCCAGTTCCTCAAGAAGCCTCTTTTGTGCCGGTGTCATCATGTTGACTCCGCAATACCGGAACCGGCGACATGATCTCCTGCCGCCGGTTAGGTGAGTGACTACTCTTTAACTATTAATATAGTCGAACCACGGGTAAAATCAAGCATGAATTGTGGTTCAATTTGACAAATTGCACACTTCTGAATATATTATTCCAGAAGGATTCCGTCGCCCATTCCAGCCATTCAACCGGAAGTAAACCACGTCATGTACTGCAATTTCAGAAATCTTTCCGTCATCTGCGACGAAGACAGCCTGAATTTTTCCTGCCTCTTTTGTCCGAATGGAGCGGATCAGGAAATCAAATTCATCGACAACGCCGTTCTCAAAGTGATTACCGCATCAGGAGCTCATCCGGCAGCCGCCGACTATCCCTGCCGCAAACATATCATACAGCGCGAAATCGACCGTCAGGTGTTGATTATTCAGCTGTCCGGCGGAACTTATCCGGCAGAGACTCTGGAACTCCGTTTCACTCTGACGGCGGAGCGGCTTCTGATCCAGAGCTTCTCCCGGGCAACCGTCGGAATCGAAGGCGAAATCCTCTGGGGAAAAGAGCCGGCGACTTCCACCTTCGGCGTCCGACTCAATGCGGAAGAATCCCGACTCCGTTCCGCCTGCGGTCCGGCCTTCTCCATCCACGACAACGCTCTCTTTGACCGGCAGGAGGATCGGGTTCTGGAGTTCTGCAGCACCGACAAATTCCAAGTTGGTTTTGACTGGCAATCCGGAACATATCGTTTCCGCTTTGAATCCGGTCTCGATTATGGCCGCTCAATCGCCTTCAAAATTCACGAACACTTCTGCCGCGACAAATTCCATATTCCCTACGCTCCGGTGGACAAACGCCACGGCTTCACCACCCCGCCGGTCGGCTGGATGACCTGGTACGCACTCCAGTTCCGCACCGACGCCGGCGCCGTGATCGAAAACGCCCGGAAACTGGCTGAAACCTTCGGCAGATTCACCGACAAACTCTGCATCTGGGTTGACTGGGAGTGGGGACACCGTGCTTTTGACGGACTCGGTCAGGACGGCGTGGACATTTTCACCCCCCGTCCCGAAGCCTACCCCGATGGACTGGCGGCAGTTGCAGCACAAATCCGCGCTCTTGGTCTGGTTCCCGCCCTCTGGATCGGCGCCACCAACGACGGCCGCCGCAACCGCCTGATGCGGGAACACCCCGAATGGGTTCTGGCCCGGCATCCCGTCTGGTGCGGGCAATGGTGGGTGGATCCCAGCCACCCCGGCGTCATCGATCAATACATTCCAACGGTTTTCCGCCAGATTTCCGACTGGGGGTACCTCGCCGTCAAATGGGACTGTCTTCCGGTCACTCTGACCATTTGCGATGAATACCATGACCGGTTTTTCAACGATGCCATCTCCTCTGACACCGCGCTCCGCAACGCCGTTTCCGCGGCACGTGAAGTTCTCGGTCCAGAGGTCTACCTGCTCTCATGTTCCGGGGAGACCGAACGGGACATCACTTTTGCCATGGACAAATTCAGCGCCGCACGAATCGGCGGAGATGTTTTCGGCTGGGAGGAATTTCTCAACAACAGCGTCCGCCGGGTTCACCATTTCTATCCCTGGCACAATACGGTTCTGTACGCCGACGCCGACAATCTGGTGTTGCGCCGGGAGTTCAACACTCCGGCTCAGGCGCGTTCGCGGGTCTCCTTCATCGGACTTACCGGACTGCCGGTGACGATCGGCGATGAACTTGCGGAGTTGGATGATTTCCGGATCGATCTGCTCAAACGGATCATTCCGGTTGCGGATATTCATCCGATGGATCTGCACTGTCAGACCGCCGGAAAAACCGCGGTGGTCGTCAACCTCACGGTCTGCAAGCCGTTCGGCGAATGGCATGTGGCCGGAATCATGAACCCGGGAGACACCCCCCTGGAGCTCTCCCTGAACCTGAATGCCGATCTCCATATTTCCACCGGAGACGATAAATGGTTCGCCGTTTACGATTTCTGGGCGGAAAAATTCCTCGGGATCAGCCGCGACAAACTGTTCCTCACGATCCCCGCGGGAGATACAACGGTGGTCCGGCTCACCCCGGTTGCGGATATCCCGCAGCTGATCTTTTCGTCACGCCATATTACCCAGGGTGGTTATGAATTGAACCATCTCCACTGGGATGCCGATTCCAAGACCCTGTACGGCAATATCAGAGCCGTTATTGGCGAACCGCTGAGAATGGCATTTTACCTGCCCGAACAATATCGTGCCGGAATACGCAACGCCCGGGGTATAAAATGTTCCGGTCCGGAGGGTGCGGTCCTGAATGCGGAACTGCTTCCAACCCGCGCCGGTGACGCCGCCTGGTCGATCAACTTCTGATCGCCTCGGTACCGTCAGCAGCAATACCGGGTATTGCGGTGGAAATTTATGCGCCCCGCTTCTGCTTGCGGGCCCGCGCCAGATTGGAGATGATGAAAACGGCGATGCCGACGCAGATGGCAATGTCCGCGACATTGAAAACCGGATAACGCCAGACCTCCTTCCAGTGGAAGTCCAGAAAATCGACCACTCCCCCGCGCCAGAGGCGGTCGATGGAGTTGCCGACAATTCCCGCCAGCACCAGCATGATGGCCAGATAACGTTCCGGAAAACCTTCGGCCAGCGAACGGAAAAAAACCACCGCCGCCAACCCGACCACCCCCGCGATCACCAGCAATGCACCACCGTGACCGGAGAACATACTCCAGGCCGCACCGTAATTGACCACATAGGTGAGCGAAAACAGATTGGCGATAACCGGGCGGCTTTCATGCAGCTCGAACGAATGGGTAACCCACAATTTGGTCGCCTGATCGAGCACGACCACCGCCGCCGCAATAATACCGGTGATGATGAGAACCCGGCGTTCCCGGGGAGTGCGCGCCTCGATCGGCCGGAAACCGGCGCCGGAATTCATCCGCGCTGCATCTCCTCGTGACGGGATTTGCACTTCACGCAGAAAACCGCGTAGGGACGGATCGCCAGCCGTCCCTCGGAGATCGGTTGACCACATTCCTGACATTTCCCGTAGGTACCGTCAACCAGACGCTTGATCGCGTCCTCGATCAGCTTGAGCACGTCGCCTTCCTCAGAAAGCATTTTAAGCTCCATTTCGTGCCTGGCATTGTCGGTCGAAATATCCGCCATGTGAGTGGTGGTGCCGCGGCGGTCGGCGTTGCTGCAGTCGAGAGCATCCTCGGCATGATACTGCATCTGGCGAAGAACCGCCTCGCGCGCCTGCATAAGCGCCTCGTAATGCTCCCGCGCTTTGCCTTCAAAATTAAGCCCGCTGACCCGTTTCGCCATATCAACCACCCTCCATAATATGTTATGACCTCATTGATAAAGAAGTCGTTGACAACTTGTACGTTTTCATAATATAACGGTATTGACGGATTTTTTCAAACCGAGAATCTCACATGAATCACATCTCCGTCGGCTACTTCGTACTCCTTGCCCTCGATGCGGAGTTTTCCCGCCGCCTGCGCCTTGCTCCATCCACCGGCAGCCACCAGATCATCGTAGGAGACGGTTTCCATGCGGATGAATCCCCGACACATATCGGTGTGAATTTTACCCGCCGCCTGGGGTGCAAGCGATCCCTTCGTTACCGTCCAGGCGCGGGACTCCATCGGTCCGGCGGTGAAAAAGGTGATATAGTTGAGCAGCCGGTAGCCGGTACGGATCACCCGCGACAATCCCGATTCCTGAATGCCGAGCTCTTCCATGAACATCGCCGCCTCATCCGGCGAAAGTTTTCCGAGCTCATCCTCCAGTTTGGCGCAGACCGGAATGACTTCGAGGCGATGTCCGGCGGCATATTCGAGCAGAGGCTGAGCTTCCGGAAGTTTTTCGAAATCGGCCAGCTGGTTTTCGCCGACATTCGCGCAGACAAACGCCGGTTTTACGCTGAGCAGCCCGAAACTCTCCACCAATGCGGCAATTTTCGGATCATCCCGATCGTAATCGGGGCGGGTTCCGGCCTCCAGTTGTTCGATCAGTTTAAGGATCAGTTCATACTCGAGTTTGGCGTCCGGCTCGTTGGTACGGGCGTTTTTGTGAGCTTTGTCGCGCCGTTTCTCGAGCATTTCGAGATCGGCGAGCATCAGTTCGGTGAAAATGACCTCGAGATCGTCGGCGGGATCGCACTTGCCGGCGACGTGCACGACATTATCATCCGGAAACAGCCGGACGACGTGAGCGATCGCATCGACGCCCCGGATATGACCGAGAAACTGGTTGCCGAGCCCCTGGCCCTGACTGGCGCCGCGAACCAGTCCGGCAATATCGATGAACTTCAGCGTGGCCGGCACAATCCGGCCCGATTTCTCCAATTCGGCGAGTACCTGAAGCCGTTCATCCGGCACCGCCACGATACCGGTGTTGGGTTCGATGGTGCAGAAGGGGAAGTTGGCCGCTTCCGCCCCTCCCTTGGAAAGCGCGTTGAAAAGCGTCGATTTGCCGACATTCGGCAATCCGACAAAACCGCAGGAAAAACTCATGATTGCAAACCCTGATCTGTAATACTCCGCTGTCTCCGGAAAGTTACCGCCACTCCGCAGAAAATTCCGGAAACCACCGCCGTTTCCTGATGAAAAAAACCGCAGCCGGCGCTTCTCCGCTTCCGGATAACCTCCGCTCCGATTTTTCCGTATCAACGAAAGAATCGCGGCAGATACTCCACCGCGATTCCCCGTCAATCACTTTCAACCCCGCTCCGCAAACGGCGCACACTCCGGTGCCATTGCGGAACAATCAGGCGTCAATACGTTTCCGAAACGATCGCGCCGCGGTCAAAAATGAAGTTGTTCCAATCGTGTTCAACATCGACAACCCACGCCGGCCGCATCAGCGGGCCATAGCCGTAACCAAAACCATTCGGGTTGTCCGGGCAGTTGGGAAGCGGGAAGGGGAAGGTCACGATGTCAACCACTCCGACCACCTCCCGGGCGATGAAAAAGGTCACGCCGCGCAGAGTACCATAGGTGAGTCCGGCGATTCCGCCGGCTCCTTCGTTGACATCCCACATCTTCATCGGCACTTCAAGGGCGCCGAAGGCGACATTGGCGATACCCCGGCTGAGTTTCTCAACCGGCTTCATGATCCACCAGTCTCCTTCCTCGGCCATCAGCTGTCCACCGCCGAAAACCGTTGCCGCCAGAATCATCGCCGCGAAAAACCGTTTCCCAAATTTCATTTGAATGTCCTCAGAAATATTTCCTAATTATTTCAGGTACGTTCCTCAAGCCATCGTTCACCAGGCCTGTAAAACACACCGGTCGACACGCATCCTTGATGCAATATAGTTTTAGATTTGCGAAAATGCAAGAAAATTTTTTTCATCGCAACATTTTTTTTCGATTTTTGTTGCCGCGACGACCCCAAAAGGTGGAAATCAAGTTGACAAAGAGTCTAAGATGATATATC
>CAKUKT010000146.1 GCA_934663655.1 uncultured Victivallaceae bacterium | reverse complement strand
GTTCATATTCCGACAGGCTGTTGATCCCCTCGCGCGAAATCTTGTCGAGCAGCATATCGAGTTCCGCTCCCGAAACCGGACGATCGTCACCGCCACTGCCGCCGCTCTCGCCGCCACGCCGATAATCCGCACCGGAATACCGGCGAAATGATTCCGGTTCCGGCTTCGCCGCACCCCCGAAACCGCCTCTCCGGGAACCGCGGCGCCACCGGAAGGGATCCCAGGCCAGTTGACGGCCGCAGATCAGCTTGATGAAGAGGTAACCACCGACCAGACCGCCGAGATGAACGAGGTGGGCGATGCCGCCGATGCTTCCGGTCAACTGGAAGATAATCTCCAGAACGGTGTAGCAGATGACCAGCGTCGAGGTCTTCAACGGCGTGAAGGGCAGAAAGAGCATCACAAAACGGCGGTTCGGCTCCAGCATCGCCGCCGCCATCATCACCCCGTAAACCGCGCCGGACGCCCCGATCAGCATCGCTTCACTCCCCCAGAAAATCGCCAGAAACAGCAGATTGCCTGCCAGTTCACTGATCAGGTACAACCAGAGGAAGTTCCATTTGCCGAGGTGAGGCAGCACCAGCGAACCGAACAGGTAAAGCCCCCACATATTGAAGAAAACATGCCCGACGCCGCCATGTAGAAACCCCGACGTTATCAGCTGGTAAGGCGCGAAAAGATCCCGGGTGCAATAGAGCGACAGCTTCAGAAAAAGCGGATCAAACGGCGCCCCCGGCCGGATCGGCGGCGGCGCAAAAACAAACATCAGCGCATTGGCGATGATAAGAATCCACAGTATGCTGCGGTCATTCGGATCGGCGGCGGCTCTTCCACCGCCGCGCATATAGTCGCGATCAAAGAGTCCCATCGTTTTTTCTCCTCCTGCGTTGCCCGGCAGCGGAATTTCTCCCGGACACCGGCTCAGCGGCCAGACTCCGGCTCACCGCTGCGCCGCCTTGCGGCCGAGTTCGAACATCTCGAGGTTCATCTCCCGGAGCTTTTCCGGAAACGCCGCGGCGATCACTTCGCGCCACACCTCCAGGGAAACCACCGGCAGATGTACCGACATCGCACCGAGCATCATCGAATTCAGCGCCTTGGGATGTTTGAGTTCGGCAACCGGCACATCGTCCGGAGTGATCAGCACTCCGCCCTCGCGCAGTTTGCCGAGCACCACTTCGGTCTGGGTGATGTCGAGCACGGCAAGAATGTCGGCTTCGCCATCCGGCACCATCGGACTGTTCACCTTGCAGCCGAAACGAACTTCGCTGGAAACCGAACCTCCCCGCTGGCTCATCCCGTGCACTTCGCTCTTCTTAACATCAAAGCCGCTCCGGAACAACGCCTCGGCGATTATGTCGGTCACCTTGAGCACACCCTGACCGCCGAGACCGGCGACGACAATATTATTGGTTGGACACATCTGTGAAACTCCCTTGCAATTTCCGATTCTTCATCCGGGTTGTCAGTTTTTCCGATCGCGCGCCAGAGCGAGAATACACGGACGGCGGGCGATGATCACACTGCACTGATTGGAGGCCAGACACTCCTGGAGCAGAGCGCGGAATTTCTCCGGTTCCGCGGTGGTGTCGACGACCTCCACCCGGTCGACACCGATGCCGGAAACGATTTTCTCCAGCGAAACCGCCGGCGCCGGCGTCCGGTGATCGAGCTTGCGCCCGGTCGCCGGATGTTCCTGCAATCCGGTCATCGCGGTGGTGTGGTTGTCGAGAATAACCACCACATGACCGGTTTCCGGACGGTTGTAAACCATTTCAACGATCCCGTTGATCCCGGTGTGCAAAAAGGTGCTGTCGCCGATTACGCTGACCACCCGCCGGGCCTCCTTCTCGGGAAGCATCTTGCGCAGACCAAGGCCGACCGTGATGCTCGCGCCCATACAGACACAGCTGTCAATCGCCTGAAACGGCGGCATCACTCCGAGCGTGTAGCAGCCGATATCTCCGGAGACAATACAGTCGAGATCGCGCAGTACCTCAAAACTCTTGCGGTGCGGACAGCCGGGACACAGCTGCGGCGGTTTGCCCGGAAGCGGCGCGGCCTCCGGAGTGGTGTCGCCGGCGAGAATCCGGCGCACGCGTTCGACGTTCAGCTCTCCGAACCGATACATCTCCGCCTTGCCTTCAACCGGAATCCCCGCCGCGTTGATCGCATCGCGGAGAATCGGATCGCCCTCCTCGACCACAATCGCCCGGCCCACCGATTTCACAAATGCGCGGATTGTTTCCATCGGCAGCGGATAGGTCATTCCCAGCTTCAGCACCGATGCCTCCGGCGCCGCGTCCAGCACGTGTTGATAACTGATGCCGCTGGTTATGATACCGAGAGCGGGATCGCCGTCCCGGCGAATGGTATATTTGCCCTCTTCGTTCAATTCGCACATTTTCGCGAGATCGGCGCGCAACCGCCGGTGGGCCTCCCGGGCGAAGGCGGGCACCATCACATTCAGTCGCGGATTGCGTTCAAAACTTCCCGTCCGGTGTTCCCGGGGCGCGAACCGGCGTTCAAACACACACTTGGAGTGACAGACGCGGGTGGTCAACCGCAGCAGCACCGGAGAACGGAAGCGTTCAGCCAGCTCAAAAGCCGCAAATGTGAAGTCGTAACACTCCTGCGAATCCGCCGGCTCGAACATCGGCACCCCGGCCGCCGCCGCATAACGGCGGTTATCCTGTTCGTTCTGGCTCGAAGCCATTCCGGGATCGTCGGCACTGACCACCACCAGCGCCCCCGGTGTCCCCGAATAGGCGATCGTGAACAACGGATCCGCGGCCACATTCAACCCGACATGTTTCATCGTCACCAGCGAACGGCCGTTGGCCAGCGCCACGCCGATCGCAGTTTCCAGCGCACACTTTTCATTGGGTTCCCATTCGGCGGCGCCGCCGAGACGGCAGAATTCATCAAGTATTTCCGAGGAGGGCGTACCGGGATATCCGCAGCCGAGATCGACCGCGCAGTCGATGGCGGCCATGGCGATCGCCTCATTGCCGCTGGCGAAAAGTTTATTATTCATCTTCAGAAACTCCTTCCAATATATTGTGGAGATGATCAGTCAATTCATCCATGGTATCACCGTAGCCGCCGATCGTTTCCGAGAGCCGGGCAAGTTCGGCGGTGTCGGGAGTGAACGCGGGATCATTGAGCATCTTGAGCAGCGCCTCGCAACGCAGCGAGGTTTCCGCGATCCGGCGCAGAACCGACTTCGCCGCTTCGGGAAGTTCGGATTCGCGCGAGGCGAGAAAATCGAGCAGTTCCAACCGGTCGTCGACCATTTCGAGAATCGCGGCGCGGAGCGGAGCCTTGGGCTCGTCGTCAAAGGCGTTGTAGTTTTCCGTAAGCTCTTCGAAGCGCTCCTCCAGAAAATTCTGAAACACCACCTGCTGCGCCTCGTCGGCAAAGGTCGGCTCGCCGCGGCCGAAGGCACGACTCTCAAAGGTGTTGAAATCGAATACTTTCTGATGGCAGAGATCGAGAATCATGCTGTCCAGCTCCACCGGAGTGAGCGAGCTGCCGATTTCCCGCAACATCACCGCCTGATCAGCGGTTTCACCGCGCGACAGCCGCAGCAGTTCGGAACCATCCGCTTCATGGTCATGCTCGTGATCGTGATCGTGGTCATGATCGTGGTCGTCGTCCGGAAAAATCCCGGCGTCATCCTCCCGGATGCTCAATACCGCATGGTCGCCGTCGGCCCGGATCTCGATACGTTCGGATTCAATGATAAATTCATCAAATGAAGCCGCCGGTTCTTCCAGTTCGTCACCGCCGTACCAGAGACCGAGAGCGAGTTGTTCCGAAAGGTCCGGGTAATCGCCGAAATCCCGGCATACCCGTTCCAGCGCCCGGTCAAAAGCGGCAATCCACGCTTTCCGGGAACGGGCGGAACGCCCCGCTCCACTCTCCACTTCGATATCCAGAATGCCGCGTTCGTAATCAACCACCGTGGCGAGCAGCGCATCTCCGGCCTCCAGCTTCGGCAGAGGAGAAAGATCGAATACCGTCAGGGTTACCGGTTCCGTCGCCCGCACCTGACGGCGCAGCCAGGCGTTTTCCAGAGATTCCGCCGCGAGAAAATCGAACACGCCGTCGGATCCCAGCAGATGGTGGTAGTGAAATATCTGCCCGAGCGGAGCACGCAATTCCCGGACCGGCAACACCACCCCGTGGTAACGCAGCGTGATCTCCGACAGAAACACCTCCGGAGAGATAAACGCGGCGAACCGATGTCCCGGAATCAGCATTCCCTGTTCGATCTCCCAGGCATCCGGGGTAACCGCGAAGGTTCTGCCGGTGAAAAAATCCGCCCGGTTCCGGCAACGGCCTTCGCCATCGACAAAGAAACGACCGTCGGCCTCAAGGCGGGAACGCAACCGGGAAGCGAGGGCGGCCGACCGGCCCCGTCCAAGTCGGCTGAGCAGCTGATTGAGGGAAAACTCCCCTTTCAGTTGCGACAATGCGGCGGAAAGTTCCGCCTCGGATATCGGCGTATCGGAATGGGCTTTCATTTGATACCTCCGGCAAGTTTTCCAAGCCGTTCCGCGACCCGGGCGGCGAGTTCCGTCTGGTCGAAGCTCTTGAGCGTTTCAATATCAAACGCGTCGGCGAGATCGAACCTCCCGCTGCGGGTTCGCCGCAGCGAGGTCAGTACCGCGCCGCAACCGAGAAGTTTTCCGGCGTCGGAGCAGAGTGTCCGCACGTAGGTGCCTTTGGAACACTCCAGCACAAACGAACAATCCGGCGGAGTACAGGAGGTGATGTCAAGGCGACGAATGAAAATTTTCCGTGGTTCGCGTTCAATTTCCTCGCCCTTGCGGGCCAGTTCGTAAAGTTTTTTGCCGCCGATCTTCACCGCGGAAACCATCGGCGGAACCTGCATCTGTTCGCCCCGGAAGCGCGCCAGCACCTCCGCGATCTGCGCCGCCGTGACCGCACCGGGATCGGCGGTGGCAATCACTGTGCCGTCAAGATCTCCTGAATCGGTTTCCACGCCGAGCCGCATGGTGCCTTCGTACACCTTGTCGTCGCCGCTGAAACGACTGCTCAGAGTGGTGAACTTCCCGAGCATCAGCACCAGCAGGCCGGTCGCGGCCGGATCCAGCGTGCCGCAATGACCGACCTTCGGAATGTTGAAGCGGGAACGAACGAAATTCACCACATCGAAACTCGTCCATCCCGCCGGCTTGTCCACCAGCAGCACCCCGGAGAGGTCGCATATCGGCAGACGATGTTTTTTCGGATTGTATTGCATCGGTTTTCCGCAGGTTACAATTAAATTATATAATATAACCCCGTTTTACCGAAATCACCAGTCCGAAACCGCCGCCGCATCAAAAATCAACGACTTTTTCCGGGTTCGGAACTCCGACGTTCACGACAGAGCGCGGGTGAGCACCACGCTGCCGTAGCCGTCAAGCGAAATCTCTCCTTCACATTCCGCGCCGGTTTCGACGTTGTGGAAACGCCCCGCCGGCAGAATCGCCCGGTTCGGCTCCGGCAGCATGTTGCAGATAAAGATGTATTCGCCGTCATCCGAACAACGTTTTGCCGCCGCAATCCGCTCGTTGCCTTCCGGCAGAATCCGGGCGCAGCCGGCTTCGCGCACCACTTCGTCGTAGATGCGGTCCAGCGCCGCCTCCGGGGCCGGACACCCGATGTACCAGGCGCGACCGGCGCCGAAACGGTTCATGGTAACCACCGGCCGGCCGGCGTAAAAATCGCTGCCGCAGACCGCCACCGTTTCCGCGCCGCGGGCATGCAGCAATTCGACATAATCGCCCGCCGGGAAGCGATCACCGTCAGCGGTGAAAACCAGCGTCTGCTTATCTTCCGGTGCGGGTTCGTCGCACTCCTCGTTCCAGATGCCGAAAACCTCCCCAAGCCCGTCGCCGGGCCAGCCGCCGGGCAGACATTGATTGTACTCATCGACATAACCGGTCATCGCCGTCGCCACCACCACGCCGCCGCCGGAAACAAATTCCCGCAGCCGCGCGGCCACTCCCGGTTTGAGCATGAAGAGCTGCGGCAGTATCAGCAGCCGGTAACGGGAAAAATCCGCGGTACTCTCGATCACATCAAGCTGAATATGACGCTTCCACAGCTGCCGGTAGTGATCGAGCGCGGTTTCGAGATGACGCTTGCGCGTCTTGCCGATCGGCCCGACGCTCAATTCAAACGCCCAGCGGTTCTCCTGATCAAAGATCAGCGCCGCATCGACCGGCGCCGTCATCCCGCACACCCCCGCGAGCCGTCGGTAGAGCGCGCCCAGTCCGGCGACTTCCCGGAATATTCTGGTCTCGGCGCTCCCCTGGTGATCGACCACCGCACCGTGGAATTTTTCCAGTGCGCCGCGACTTTTGCGCCATTGAAAATACATCGCGCCGTCCGCCCCGTGACCGATCGCGGTGAGCTCCTCGATCCGGAGCACTCCGGGACGTTTGAGCCGGTTGAACCGCTGCCAGTTGGTCGCTCCGGGCACCGATTCCATGATCAGGAACGGCGCACCGTTTTTCATCGCCCGGTGATGGTCATGGCGCATCGAAATCTCCGCCGCGCTGCGGGAAATATCGCCGGGTTCCCATTCCGGGTAGACGTCGTCGGAAATAAAATCGCACACCTCCGCCACCCGGGAATAATCGAGTACATCGACAAATCCCATCATGTTGGTGGTGACCGGAGCGTCGGATCCCTCCCGGATGGCCGCGACCTCGTGGCGAATGAAATCACAACATTGCGCGGTGGTGAACCGGCGCCAGTCCAGCGTC
>CAKUKT010000145.1 GCA_934663655.1 uncultured Victivallaceae bacterium | reverse complement strand
GATCAGAATCATCCCCTTCTGTTCGGCGAGCACCGCTTTGACCGCGGCAAGCTCATCGGCGGGAATACCGGCGGTATCCAGCGAATTTACCGTTTCGATGATCTCTTTAATCCGCGCCGAAATCTTCTCTCCGCCCATCACTCCGACTGAAGTAACCCGCAACTGAAAAATCCGGTCGCCCATGCGGGCCCGGAAGACCCCGTCCTGCGGCCGCTGGTTTTCAAAGGTGTCCATGCCGCCGGCGGTTTTGAATACATTCACACTCTCCTGACCCTCGCGACCGGATACCATCATCAACGGCATAAGTTCATTGCCGATCTTGAGCCGGATCGAATATTTACCTCCCTCGGCGGGATCCATCATGATGTCCTTGGCCTCGCGGTTCAACGCCACTGTGACCACCTGACGTACCCGGTCGATCGCCTTCAGAGATTCGGTTGAGAGTTTGTCGCCGCCGCCGGTGAACAGCGGCTGCCCGGCGACACTGATCAGCGTCGCCACCTGCATGGCTTGCTCTTTGCGACGTTTGGACATGTACTGATCAATCTGCTTGCGCAGCACGACCTTCAGTCCCCACGCGATGAAAACCAGCGGTCCGGCGACCATGGCCGCGACATTGACGTAGGGCAACGAATCACGGAACCGGTCGTAAACTTTCGGCAACACCCGGATCGCAAAACCGCCGGAAAAAATCCAGATAACCAGGTAAATCACCGCCGGGATACTGAAAAGAATCGATCCATCATTCATGAACACCTGATTAACTTGCTCGAGCGCTTCGATGTACTGAGCCTGAAGGTCAGCCGACGCGGCAGTCGCCGCGGCCTCTCCCTCAACCGCAGCACCGGCGTCGGCAAGCAGCAGAAACAGCAGATTCACTTTTTCGCCTCCAAATATTTATCTTTTCAAAGTTAATTGGTCGTCAAACTTTTTTGAGATCCGGCTTGAAGCTGGCCACATCTTCGGCGGTGATGAGGCCGCGTTCGTAGAGTTCCTCGAGAGCGCGATCCATCGAAATCATGCCGTCCTTCTGACTGGTTTCGATGGTTGACGGCAGCTGGTGGGTCTTGCCTTCGCGGATCAGCGCCTGCACCGGCGGCGTCGCAATCATCACCTCAAACGCCGCCACCCGGCCGTTGCCGTCGGCACGACGGATCAGCCGCTGTGACATCACCGCCAGGAGTGAGGCCGAGAACTGCTGCCGGATCTGGTTCTGCTGCTCGGCCGGAAAGGAGTCGATAATCCGGTCCACCGTCTGCGGAGCACTGTTGGTGTGGATGGTGCCGAGCACCAGGTGGCCGGTCTCCGCCGCGGTCAACGCCGAAGCGATGGTCTCGGTATCGCGCATTTCACCGACCAGAATGATATCCGGCGCCTGACGCATCGCCGATTTCAAACCGGCGGCAAAACTCATCGTGTCGCTGTGCAGTTCGCGCTGTTCGATAACCGCAGCCATGTCTTCATAGACGTATTCGACCGGGTCTTCGATGGTGACGATATGACACGGCCGGGTACGATTGACCATGTTCAGCAGCGCAGCCAGCGAAGTGGATTTACCGCTTCCAGTCGGACCGGTGACCAGCACAATTCCCTGCTTTTTACCCATAATGTCGATAATTGCCGGCGGCAGTTTAAGCTCTTCCGGCGTCGGGATCCGCGACGGAATAACGCGGCCGACCAGCGCCAGACTGTTGCGCTGATAAAATGCGTTGAGTCGGAAACGGCGAACTATCTTGTTCTGAAGCGGATCATTAGAGGGCAACGTCACCGCCATCGCAAAGTCGAGTTCGCGGTTCTCTTCGAGGGTCACCCGCTGACGTTTGTTGATGATGCTGTAGATCAGCCGCTGAATGTCCATCGGTGTCAGGGCGGGCAGATCCATCGGCTGCAGTTTGCCGTTGATCCGGAGGGTAGGCGGCACCGTATTGGAAAGCACGATATCGCTCGCGCCCGATTTGGCCGCGGTGCGGAAAAGCATCCGCATATCGACCGCATTCTTATCCTCACCACCGATGACACTGCTGTAACGCTGGGAAGCTCCGCCGGTGTTTGCGCCCCCGCCGTCCATTCCCTTGATCATCAGATTGAGTTCATCGACGTTGCTGCTGGCGGCGGCGGCGGCTTCCGGAGTGATGAGTCCGCTGGAGAGCAGATTGAAAAGGTAGCGGTTGAAGGTGCACATCCCGATATCCACACCGGCCCGGATCGTCTCCTCCAGTGCACCATAGTCACGTTCGGCGATCTGCTTTTTCACCGTCGAAGTACCGAGCATGATCTCCAGCGCGGGGATCATGCCCTCCTCATCGGCGCGGGGAACCAGCCGCTGCGAAATCACCGCTTCAATCGCCAGCCCGAGATCAGTGGCGATCTGGTCGCGCACCTGATCCGGAAACATGTTGATCAGTCGTTCGACGGTCTGCACCGCGTCGGTGGTGTGAACCGTGGTGATCACCAGATGGCCGGTCAGCGCCGCGGTGATCGCCACCTGCATGGTCTCGGTATCGCGCATTTCACCGACGACGATCACATCGGGGTTTTCGCGCAGCGCGTTGCGGAGCGCTTCGGGGAAACCGGCTCCAAGTTCATTGACTTCGCGCTGGGTCACAAGCGACATGATATCCGAATGCATATATTCGATCGGGTCCTCGATCGTGATGATATGCTTCTTGAAGTTATGGTTGATATAGTTGACAATCGCGCTCAGAGTCGTCGATTTGCCGCTGCCGGTACTGCCGGTCACGATCACAATACCACGCGCAAGTGAAGAAATCTGCGCCATCGACTCTTCGGGAAGCATCAGGTTTTCGAAGCTCATGCTCGCGCCGAGCCGAATCGGCCGGGCCACAAAGCCGGGACCGGAGAGCGAAGTGAAGAAATTGAGTCGGCAGCGTTCAGTCGGACTGATCGCGAAAGAAGCGTCGTAGCCACCTTTTTCCCGGTATTTTTTCTCGCCGTCGACGCCGATGATGCTTTTGCGGAATTCATCGACCGCCTCGGCGCTGATCGGGGGATAATCAGGATCTGATTCGACCTCACCGAGCACCCGCAGCGACGGCGGCTTGCCGGCGGTGATGAATACATCCGACGCATTTTGAGCAATTGCCTGGCTCAACAATTCGATCATGGGTTCGTTCATTTGCCGATACTCTCCTTATGCTGACGCGCTCTCCAGCAGCTTCTCCAGGGCTTCGACGGTGCGTCCGGTCGCCCCGCAATGCCGACGCACCACCGCGCCGGCGCGGGCACCGAGTTCCCGGCGCAATTCCGGGTCGCCGAGCAGCTTGGTCAGCTGGGTTTTCAGTTCGGCATCGCAGCTCACCACCGCCACCGCGTCCTCAGCCAACAGCGCGTTCAGAATGAAGCGGAAGTTGCGCAGTATGTGTCCGGTGACAATCGGTTTGTCCAGCAATGCCGGTTCGATCAGATTGTGCCCCTCGTCGTGACCGGCAAGGCTCTTGCCCATGATCACGATATCGGAATATTTAAGGAATTTGAACATCTCTCCGGTGGTGTCGGCCAGCAGCACCTCCACCGGTTTGTCCGGCGCCCCCCCCAACGAACGCCGGTAATAGGAGACCTGATGCCGTTCGATCATTTCAGCGATATCCCGGCCGCGTTCAGCATGGCGCGGCACCAGCACCAGGCGGAGCGAGGGGAAATCAGGTTTGAGAGCGAGAAAGTTTTCGACCAGGAACTCCTCCTCGCCGGAATGAGTACTGGCTCCGAGCAACACCAGGTGTTCTCCGGGGCCGAAGTATTTTGCCAATTCGGGATCGGCGATATTCTCAGGCGGCTGCTGGTCGAACTTGAGGTTGCCGGAAACCACCACGTTGCACTCCGGGGAAACCGAGAGGTAGCGTTTCCGATCCGCCTCCGACTGCACCAGCAGCAGCGGGATCTCCGCCAGCAGCGGCCCGAAGAAGATTCTGCCCCGGCGGTAACCGCGGGCCGAATGATCGCTCATCCGCCCGTTGGCCAGCGCCACCGGGATGGAACGTTTGCGGCATTCCCAGATCAAATTCGGCCAGATCTCCGTTTCGAGAATAACCAGCATCACGGGAGCGATCAGATCCAGGGTACGCCGCACCATGCCGGGGAAATCGATCGGACAGAAGATCACTTCGGTGTTGTCGAGCTTGCGGGAACGGGCGAGTTCCTGGCCGGTGGTGGTGGTGGTCGAAAGTACGAAACGGCGTTCCGGATGGGCGTTCTGCCAGACCCGGATCAGGTTGACCGCGATCACGGTCTCTCCGACACTCACCGCATGAATCCAGACCGCGCCGCGCCACCGGGCGAGTTCGGCCGCACGCTCGGGCGAGAAGCGTCCGAACCGCTCGGCGAAAGTGTCTTTCCAGCCGCCGCGGTGACGGAATTTATAGAGCAACCCCGGCAGGAAAAATAGAAATCCGACCGGCAGCAGCAGATTGTAGAAGAATTTTCGCATGGTTCCCGCCCTACTCTCCGAAATGAAGTTCAATATATCTGCAGGCGCTCTCCAGCGACGGGAGAATTTTGGTGCAGTACCTCGCCATCCAGGGACTGCAGTCGGCATATTCAAATGGCGAGAAGGCCACTACGAACTTTCCCAGCACATGCGCGGCATAGAAGACCTCCATGCTCGTGCCGATGCTCGGTTTGTTGTAATTGACCAGAATGATGTCGGCACGCCGGACATCGCGGAGGTCGAACTCCACAATTTCATTGGCGCTGTCGACCTGGCGGTCAACGAATTTGCGCCGCATCGGATCGAGCAGCTGAAATCTGCCGCCGAAAATCATCTTGACCTGTTCCCGCCATTCCCGGGCGTGTCCGGCGACCTCATCCATAATCGGACCGGAGAGGTATATCGAAAGTCTGTCACCGGCTGTCTCTGTCATAACGCATTGATTTCCCTTATCGAACAGCCGCTTCCGCCGGCTGAATTTCCGCGATTTCCGGCGAACACAGTTTCAGCAGCCGCGTCGAATAGGCGAGCGCCTCCGCTGCGTGGGTACACTCCAGCGCCGCCATCGCCGCCTCCTCAGCTTCGTGAAACGAGAGTCCGCGAATCACCCGGCGCACCACCGCGACCGCCGCCGGAACCATGCTCAACTCATGAACACCAAGCCCGACCAGCAACGCCGTCATCACCGGGTCGCCCGCCATCTGCCCGCAGACGCCGACGTGGATATTGGCCGCGTTGGCGGCGACCACGCAGTTGCGAATCAGCTTGAGAATCGCCGGATGCGACGGCTGGTAAAGGTGCGCGACGCGCTCATTGCCGCGATCGATCGCCATGGTATACTGCGCCAGATCATTGGTGCCGATACTCAGGAAGTCAACCTGCCGCGCCAGTTTGTCGGCCATCAGCGCCGCAGCCGGGGTTTCCACCATCGCGCCGAGCACCAGTTTGCTGACGCACTCGCGTTTTTCCCGCAGCAGCTCCGAACGCAGCTCCTCGATCAGCAACTTGGAGTCGATCACTTCCCGGACGCTGCTGATCATCGGCAGCATCACCCGGAGGTTACCGTAGACACCGGCCCGCAGCAGCGCACGCAACTGCATCTTGAACAGATCCAGCCGTTCATGCAGACAGAGCCGGATACCGCGCAGACCGAGGAATGGATTCTGCTCGACCGCGCGATAAATTCCCGCGCTGAGCTTGTCGCCGCCGATATCGAAGGTGCGGATGGTGACGGGTTTGTCGCCCGCGGTGATCAGCAGCCGACGATACATCTCGAACTGCTCATCCTCATCTGGGATATGGGTCGGCTCCATAAAGAGAAACTCCGTGCGCAGCAGTCCGACGCCATGTGCGCCGGACTTCTCCACCTCGGAATAATCCCGGGGAGAGTCGAGATTAGCAGCCAGTTCGATCAGGAAGCCGTCGGCGGTTTCCGGTAGAAGGGCCCGTTCCCGGGCCAGTTCGCGCAGGAATTTGCCGGTGGCGGCGATCTTGAGTTTGTACGATTCGACGGTTCGGGCGTCGGGGTTGACGATCAGTTTGCCGGAATAGCCGTCGATAATCACCGTGTCGGCGGCCGAAAGCCGGTCGATGAGTTCCCCGGGCACCCCGACTACCGCCGGCAGCTGCATCGAACGGGCGAGAATTGCGGTGTGACTGGTGGTGCTGCCGGCGGCTACCGCGAAGCCGAGCACCTTGCTGCGATCGAGCTGGGCGGTTTCCGAGGGTGTCAGCGTGGGGGCGACAATGATCCGGCGGTCATCAATTCCGGGAGCGGCTAGTTCAACGTCGTCGAGGTTCTGCATTATACGTGCGGTGACGTCGCGGAGATCGGCCGCGCGTTCCTGGAGATATTCGTCGGCGATGGCGCCGAAAACCCTGGTAAAGTGTTCAACGGCACGGTATATCGCGCATTCGACGCCGAGATGTTCATCGCAGATGAATTTTTCGATCTCATCAAGAAGCGTCCGATCCTCGACCAGCATCCGCTGTGCTTCAAAGATACCGGCGTCACGGCTATTGAGCTTGAGCCGCAACTCCTCCTGAAGCGCCTTGAGCTGCCGACGGGTGCTCTCCAGCGCGGCATGGAATCTCGCCAGTTCCGCGTCGACCTCGTCGGAACGGATCTTCCGCAATTCCGGTTCGCTCATCCGGGCACGGGACACCAGCCTGAGCACCCTGCCGATGGCGATGCCGGGCGATACCGCAATGGCCTGAATGGTCTTTGAATTCGTCACCTGCCTGCTCCGTATCAGCGGAAGTTCCGCAATCACATGTCCTCGTTCTCGCCGAATCCTTCGGCGAAAAATTTCCGTAACTCACCGGCAGCGGCCTCCGCCTCGCGCCCCTC
>CAKUKT010000144.1 GCA_934663655.1 uncultured Victivallaceae bacterium | reverse complement strand
GTCGCATAGTTCGCCGCGTAGAGGAACCTCCCCCCGGGAGCCGCTGCGAGATGACAGCAGGAACGACCGGACGAGGGAAGTGTCCCGAGCGGGCGCAGTTCGCCGCCGCCGCCGACCGCGAACGCGGCCACCGCGCCCGCCGTCTCATCGGCAAGAGCGGTGGCGTAGATGGTCCGGCGGTCGATGGACCAGGCGAGGTAACCGGCCCCGCGCAGTCGGTTGAAACCGACCGGAAGCACCCGGCCCCGGTGATCGATTTCGCAGCGGTAGATTCCGCAGTCGGGGCCGTGCCCCCAGGCGGTGATGTAAAATATGGACATGATGGTTGTTCCCTGAAAGTTGTTTTTAGGATTGGTTTTTACTGTAACTCCGGCATCGTTTTTTTTCAAGCGTCCGGAAGGGATTGACAAATAGAAAGGCGGGAGAGTAATCATGCGTTATCTGCGATTTGATTCAACCGGAGGGGCCTCCGGCGACATGATTCTCGGGGCGCTGCTGGCGCTGGACGGCGGCGAGCAGGAATTGACGGCGATGCTCGAACAATTGATTCCGGGACATTTCTCCCTGGAGTCGACCAGTTGGGTTTCCCACGGCATCTCCGGCCGCCGGCTCCGGGTGCACGCGCCCGATGATCCGCACGATCACCATGATCACCACCACCATCAGCTTCACGACGATCCGGGCGGCTCCCACGATCATCACGATCATCACGATCATCACGATCATGAGGAAGCCCACGTTCATTCCGACCGTCTCCGCCCCCCGGAACATCCGGTCCCGACGGCGGGGAGCCACCATCATCACGACCATCACCACTTCGCCGAAATCCGGACCTTGATCGAAAATTCGCCGTTGCCCGACGCGGTCAGGAAAGATGCGGTCGGGGTGTTCTCGCTGCTGGCCGAAGCGGAGGGCCGGGTACACAATGTTCCTGCCGACGAGGTGGCGTTTCACGAGGTCGGCGCGGTGGATTCGCTGATTGACATCGTCGGCAGTGTCTGGCTTTACCACCGGCTCGGCGCCACTGGAGTGGCGGTTCCGCCGCTTCCGACCGGTTTCGGTACGGTGAAGTGCGCCCACGGAATATTGCCGGTACCGGCACCGGCGACGCTGGAGGTGATCGGCATGACCGGTCTGGAGGTTTACGCCGGAACGGAACCGGGCGAACTGCTGACTCCGACCGGAGCGGCGCTGCTCGGCTACTGGCCGCGCGTTCCCGCCGGTCCGGGACGGCTGCTCGGCAGCGCGGCGGCTTTCGGGACGCGCGAACTGCAGTCGACGCCGAATCTGTTGCGGGCTTCGCTCTGGGAGGGCTCCGGCGCGGTTCCGGAGATGACCGAACTTTCCTGCAATCTCGATGATACCACCGGCGAACGGCTCGGCGCCCTGCAGGAACAGCTGCTTGCCGCCGGAGCAGCGGACGTCTGGTGTGAAGCGCTGGTAATGAAAAAATCCCGTCCCGGAGTGAAACTCTGTCTGCTGGTTGATGAGAGCGCCCGGGAGCGCTGTATCGAACTGGTACTCCGGGAGAGCGGCAGCTTCGGAGTTCGTTTTCATCGGGTGGAACGCCGGATTCTTGACCGGGAATACCGGGATATTGCCGGCCGCTTCGGCACGCTGACCTTCAAGATCGGTCGTCTGAACGGACGGGTGGTGGCGGTAAAACCGGAATTTTCCTCGTGCCTGGAAGCGGCGCGGCGCAATCAGGTTCCGTTGCCGCAGGTTCTCGCCGAGGCCGCGGCGACGGCGGCGGCGCTCTATTGAAAAAACGGTTTTTTTATTTTGCAGCTATTGACGCGATTGGATTTCGGTGCAATATTATAGAGTTGTCCATATTAAAATGCCGTTAATGGATTGTTCAAAATATAGTTACAGGAGAACAAAATGACCAAGCGTGATCTGGTGGTTCGAATTGCGAAAGAGTCCGGCGTCGTTCAGAATGTGGTCGCCGAAATCGTTCAGAAAACCCTCGACCACATCGCCGAAGAACTGATCGCCGGCAAAGACATCGAGCTGCGCAACTTCGGTGTTTTCGAAATCAAGGTTCGCAAGAGCCGCAAGGGACGCAACCCCAACCTTCCGAAGAACGAAGTGATCATTCCGGAGCGCACGGTGGTGAAATTCCGCGCCGGAAAGGAACTCAAGGAAGCGGTGGAAAAACTCAACCCGGCCGATTTCCGGTAATTTCCCGGGGAGCTGCCGACATAAACGACGCACGCCTGACGGATAAGACTTCGTCGGGCGTGGTCATTTTCAGGACCTGCAAATGGCTGTTTTCTCTCCCCCGCCGGGAACGGCGGACATCTTCGAGGCGGAAACGCGGAACTGGCGCGTCATTGAACGCGCGGCGGCGGAGGTATTCTCCCGCTACGGCTACGGTGAACTGCGCACCCCGATCTTCGAATACACTGAACTCTTTCAGCGCGGTCTCGGGGGCGAGACCGAAGTGGTGCAGAAGGAGATGTATACTTTCAGCGACCGCGGCGGCCGCAGTCTGACCCTCCGTCCGGAGGGAACGGCCGGAGTAATGCGCGCACTCTCCAACACCGATGTACTCAACGGGGTGGAGCAGCGCGTTTATTATTGCGGGCCGATGTTCCGTGGCGAACGTCCGGCCGCCGGACGCCGTCGGCAGTTCCACCAGATCGGAGTGGAAAATGTCGGCCGGATCGCGCCGCTGCTCGATGCCGAATGTCTCGCCATGCTGATGATGTTCCTCCGGGAGATCGGCCTCGGCGATGCCGAACTGGTCATCAACTCCCGCGGAGTGGCAGCGGACCGTCCCCCCGCGGAAGCGCTGCTGCGCGAATATTTCGCCCGCCACCTTGATGCGATGTGCGACGATTGCCGCACCCGTTTCGAACGCAACCTCTGGCGCATCCTCGACTGCAAGCAGCCGGGGTGCCGGGAAATCATTGCGGCCGCACCGGACTATTTTCCCGCCTTCAGCGACGACTCGCGCCGTTATTTCGACACGGTGCTTGCGGCGCTGGACCGGCTCGGCATCGCGTACCGGATCGACCGCAAGCTGGTGCGCGGCCTGGACTACTACGTGCACACGGTTTTTGAGCTCAACCACTCCGGCCTCGGGGCGCAGACCGCCATTGCCGGCGGCGGTCGTTATGAACTCTACCTGCCCGGCCAGAACAAACCGGTTCCGGGGGTCGGCTTCGCCGCCGGCGCGGAACGCCTGCTGCTGGCCAGGGAATCACTTGGCATCACCGACAACGCCGCCGCCGTCCCGGCCGTCTATTTGATCGGACTCGGCGAAGCCGCCCGGATCGAAAATCTCCGTCTGGCCGACCGGTTGCGCGCAGCGGGGCTCCGGGTCGAACTGGAGGTTGAGGAGCGGTCGATGAAAGCCCAGATGCGGGCGGCCAACCGTTCGGGAGCCCGCCTCGCGCTGGTGCGCGGCGATAACGAACTCGCGGCGGGAATCGCTCAACTGAAAAACATGGCCGACGGTTCGCAGCGCGAAATCGCCGGAGAACTTTTCAAGGAAATCCTGGCGGCGGTCGGAACCGTCTCAGATGCCGCGACCACCGCCCCAACTGAGGGAAAATAATCATGCTCACCAAAAAGAATCTGATCTTTCTCGGAGCTCCCGGAGCCGGCAAGGGAACCATTTCCAAACGGATGCTTGCGAAATATCCGCTTGCACACATCTCCACTGGCGACATTCTGCGTGCCGAAGTTTCCGCTGGTACCGAAGCCGGTCGTCAGGCTTCCGAACTGATGAAAAAAGGTGCGCTGGTGCCGGATGAACTGGTTGCCGACATGGTTCGCCGCCGTCTGGCCGAACCGGATTGCGCAACGGGTTTCATTCTGGACGGATTTCCGCGGACAGTGGCGCAGGCCGAACTTCTGGAAGCGGCAATGCGGGAGTTGAATTCCGAAATCGACACGGTGATCTACTTCACAGTACCGGAAGATATTTTGATCAAGCGCCTGACCGCCCGCCGCAACTGTAGCAAATGCGACGCGATCTACAATCAGCTTTTCATGCCGCCCAAGATCGAAGGGATCTGCGACAAATGCGGCGCACCGCTCTACCAGCGTCCAGACGACTCTCTCGAAACTGCACAATCGCGTCTGAAAGTATTCCACGCACAGACTGCGCCACTGATCGATTATTACCGTTCGCGTGGATTGCTCATGGCCATCGACGAACTCGATCTTGAGCGAATTATGGAACAGCTTGGACGCGAACTGGAGTAAGAAATCATGCCCAGAGACCAGGTCGTCCACACTCCGGATGAGATCGCCAGAATCCGCCGCGCCGCCGCGGCGACAGCGCATGTCCGTGATGAAATCGCCCGCCTCGCTCATCCGGGGATGACGACTTTTGACCTCGACCAGCTGGCCGGGGAGTTGATCAATGCAACCGGCGGCAAGAGTGCGTTCAGAGGTTATCGCGGCTATCCCGGCAATATCTGTATTTCCGTCAACGACGAAGTGGTGCACGGCATCGGCAGTCCCGACCGGGTGATCGAGGAAAACGACCTGGTCAGCATCGATGTCGGCGTCGAGATCGACGGCGGAGTCGGCGACACCGCGCTGACTTTCGGTTTCGTCACCCCCTCCCCCGACCAAGCCCGGCTGCTCGAAGGCACCCGCCGGGCGCTGGTTGACGGCATCGCGGCCGCCCGGCGTGGCCAGCGGGTGGCGGCGATCAGCCGCGCGGTCGAAAAAACCGCCCGGCGTTACCGGCTCGGAATTGTCCGCGAATATGTCGGCCACGGTTGCGGAACTCACCTGCACGAGCCCCCCGAAGTGCCCAACTATTCCGGCTGGGGCGAGGGGCCACGGCTGGTTCCCGGCATGGTCATCTGCATTGAACCGATGCTTAACCTGGGTTCCCAGCAGATCACCCTCGACCGTGTCGACGGCTGGACGGTGCGGACCCGGGATGGCTCGCTGAGCGCGCATTTCGAACACATGATTCTTATAACTGAACAGGAACCGGAGATTTTAACGTGGCCAAAGACGATGTAATCAGAGTTGAAGGAGTGGTAAAGGATTTGTTGCCCAACACCATGTTCAAGGTGGAGCTGCAGACCGGTCACCTCGTCGACGCGCATATTTCCGGGAAGATGCGAATGAATTTCATTCGCATTCTTCCGGGAGACGCGGTTACGCTGGAAATGTCACCCTACGATTTGACCAAGGGCAGAATTGTATTCCGGAAAAAATGACTTCCCGGATCCGGATTGCGGTCTTAAAAGAAAGCAATACTTATTCGCCTGCTCCGGTTCCTGGAGAAAGGAAATATTCCCGGTGTCGGACATTTTCTTTCTGTCGGTATTCGTCAATGCGGAATTTGTGAGAGACGCGATACTGCGCCGGAGGAGGAGAAAAAGAAGCGTTTCCCGAACCGGCGATAATACCGGTTCGGAGAAGGCAGATCCGGAACATCTGAAAAATAATTCATAACCAAACAGACCATTACGAAAGGGAAAAAATGAAGGTATTGGTGGTAAACGCCGGCAGCAGTTCGATGAAGTTCACCCTCTTTGCCGTCGAAGAGGAAAAGGTGCTGGCCAAGGGAGTTTTTGAACGACTCGGTACCAGCGCGCCTAATCTGATTTACAAGCGTCCGGACGGCTTTGTCTTTGAAGGCGTAGTTCCGGTTGCCGATCATGTCGAGGCGCTCAAGGAGATCTGCAACAAACTGACCGACCCGGTGGACGGTGTAATCGCTTCGCTCGCCGATATCGACGCCATCGGTCACCGCGTACTCCACGGCGGAGAAAAAATCACCGCTCCGGTGCTGGTCACGCCGGAGATCAAGCAGGTGATCCGCGAATGCATTCCGCTCGGCCCGCTCCACAATCCGGCCAACCTCGCCGGAATCGAGGCCTGCGAACAATCGATGCCGGGGATTCCGAACGTCGCAGTGTTCGACACACAATTCCACCAGACGATGCCCAAGGAGGCCTACCTCTACGCGATTCCCTACGAGTACTACACCAAGTACGCGTTGCGAAAATACGGCTTCCACGGCACCAGCCATCATTATGTGACGCTGGCGACGGCGAAGTTTCTCGGCCGTGAACCAGAAGATACCAACATCATCACCTGCCATCTCGGCAACGGCTGCAGCATGGCGGCGATCAAGAACGGCAAGGTGATTGACACGACGATGGGGCTCACCCCGCTGGAAGGGCTGATGATGGGAACGCGTTCCGGCGACCTCGACCCGGCGGCGGTGATCCGGATGATCGAACTCGGCGCCACGCCGCGTGAGGTGGATACCATCCTCAACAAGAAGTCCGGACTGCTGGGCGTCGGCGGGATCAACACCGGCGATATGCGCGACATGCTCGCCGCCGCGGAAGCCGGAAATGAAAACGCCGAACTGGCGATCAGAATGTTCGTCCGGCGCATCGTCAAATACATCGGCTCCTACTACGTGCTCGTCGGCAATGTTCAGGCGATCGCCTTCACCGGCGGCATCGGTGAATTTTCCCGCCCGATCCGCAAGCGGATCATGGATCAGCTCGGCGCGCTGGACATCCGCATCGACGACGCCAGAAACGAAGCCTGCTTCGGTAAGGCCGGCGTGATTTCCACCGACGACAGTAAATGGCAGGCGATCGTAATGCCGACCGACGAAGAGCTGATGATCGCCCGTCACACCATGAAAATCGTCTCCGGCAAGTAAGCCTGCCGCTGCAAAACAAGGAGAAATATCATTATGTCCGCAATTGAGAAATTCGCCGAACGCGCCCGTTCCGTCGAACGCGTGATCGTGCTGCCCGAAGGTCAGGATCCGCGGGTGGTGGTCGCCGCCAACAAGGCGATCACGGAAAAAGTGGTGAAAAAGATCATCGTGCTCGGCACCGAAGCGGAAATCGCCGCCGCCTGCGCC
>CAKUKT010000143.1 GCA_934663655.1 uncultured Victivallaceae bacterium | reverse complement strand
GAATAACGCCTCGTATTCTTCGTGAGGCTCAACTATCTCACTGGTAGTCCCGTCTTCGTTGGTCTCAAGCCGGGTCTCCTCCCAGTCGTGCCGAATCAGCTGATAGTCCCACTCCACCTCGTTCATCGCATAGGGAACCGTCTGGCGCGCCTCGAACTCGACCACCTTGCTTATCGCCGCCTTGCCGCTCAACATCGCCGGCAGACGACTCAACCGCTGGAAAGAATTCTGCCCGGATATGGACAACCGAACGCCACGGGCGGTGAAATGTTTTTCGGCGATCATGTCATGAAAAAGATCCCGAAAGCTGGGATTTTCCACCCCTTCAGCAGGAGGTTCAAGCTTCCGATACGCAAATTTGCTGAGGGTGATTGCCCCGGCGGCAGAATAGGTGAACTCCGCCATCTTAAGGCTGCCGCTGCCGACATCAATCGCCAATACAGAACTATCTTTTGCCATGAGGCATACTCTCCGTGACATCGGTTTTTATCAGATCATATTGCTCGAAATTGTACAGGAACCAAGGAGTCTTGTCCCGCGACAATACCGCTCCGTCAATAGTATAGGCCGCTGGAACCGAAGCAGCAAGCTCATTGAAAGCAGCTTCATCATTCTGCCCACGACCGGCCTTGACGCCATAATATCCGGCGCCGATAATTTTACCGGCACGGTTCAGAAACAACGCCTCAACCACAAAATCCGAACGGGAGGCCTGACGCTCAGTCCGTCCCCCCGCACGCAACGTAATATATCGCTCAATCAACTGTGACGGCACCAGCATGATCGCCACATGACGCTGGGCATCAAGCGGAATACTCCAGAAACTGGTCCTCCCGACAAACATCCCATACACGGTCTTGTCACGCCCCGCACTGGTATCCGTGGGAAAAATAACCCTGACCTGAAGCGAAACATCATCAATCCAGCCGCTGCGCAGGGAATCGATCTCCCCCTTGCGCCAGCTGTTTTCCTTCTTCCCGGCGGCATCACCGACCCCGGGATAAAATTCCACCGTCACCACTCCCCACTGCTGGTTTACCTGCTTGCTCTTGGAGGTACTTCCGCCGGCGGCATTGGAACGCCAGCTCGGCTGCGGGGGATCCTCAAGCGTGAAGTCAACCTCGACTCCACCGAATGCCACCGTCCTGGTATCGGCCGCCAGCAGCGGCAACGCTACACATGTCAACAGTGCCAGAATTATCGATCTCATTGACTTCACCGCTTAAAAATTTTCCTGTGGAAAAATCACTCCCCGTCGGCTGCCGGCGTCGCCGCAGCTTCACTGGCCACAGCTTCACTCGCCGCCGCCTGAACCGGAGCGCTCTCCACCGTCCCGTCCGCCAGACGACGCAATTCAGCACTAACGCCGGCGTCCTCGGAGGAAACTCTCGCGCCATGACCGATCAACGCGGCGAGAATCAACGCCACGACGAAAAACACCGCGGTCATTATCACCGTGGCGCGCGTCAGATGACTGCCGGCCTTGGCCCCGAACACCGATTCGCCGATGCCGCCGAAAGCCGCCCCCATCCCGCCGGACTTCGCCGGCTGAATCAGAATGATTCCGATGAGCAGCAGTGAAACCACCACCACCATCACATAAAGAAACACTATCAATAACGGCATAAATCCGCCTTTCACAAAAACTGTCTTATGCTAACATTAACCCGCCAGTGGAAAAATGTCAACCCCGAAAACTCATTTTTCCGGAAAATATCACCATTTTATCAACCAGCGAGCCCGGATATTTCTTCAGCAACCCCCGGCAATCGCCTCGCGAATCAGTTTGGCGAACGACTCCGCCGCCAGCGCAGCGCCACCGATCAGCCCGCCGTCGATATCGGCCTGAGCCACCAACTCCCGGGCGTTGTCAGCCTTCATGCTGCCGCCGTACTGAATGCGCACCTTGCCGGCAACCTCGGCGCCGAACATCGCCGCAAGTTTACCGCGAATGAACGCGTGCGTCTCTTCCGCCATTTCCGGAGTCGCAGTTCTGCCGGTGCCGATCGCCCAGACCGGTTCATAAGCCAGCACAATACCCGACATCGCCGTACCGTCAATTTCCGCCAGACCGCCTTCAAGCTGCGTGGAAAGAACCGCCTCGGTCCGACCGGATTCGCGCTCCTCAAGGGACTCCCCGATGCAGACGATCGGCTTGAGTCCGGCTCCCAGCGCCGCCTTCAGGCGCTGATTCACCGTCTGATCGGTCTCCCCGAAATACTGGCGACGCTCGCTGTGACCGATAATCACATATTCAACTCCGGTGCTTTTGAGCATCTCCGCTGAAATCTCGCCGGTAAAAGCGCCACTGGCGGCCCAATGGACATTCTGGGCGCCGACATGAATATTACTGCCGCGGGCAGCCTCGATCACCGCCGCAATGGTGGTGAACGGCGGACAAACCACGATCTCCGCCGTTGCCCCGGGAATATCGGCAACCAGCGGCTTCAAAGCCTCGACCAGCGCCCGCCCCTCAGCGGCGGTTTTGTTCATTTTCCAGTTTCCGGCAACGATAATTTTACGCTCAGACATTTTCACTCTCGATATTTGTTATTGGTACATCCCGAAAAAATCAAAAAAACACCGTCCCCGTCTTCCGAACACGGTCTTAATCAAAAATAGCACCCAAAAGCACTTTTTTCAAGTCCTAGGCGGCCTGCCCACAACGAAACAGAACATTTGTCCGCGAAAAAAATTTTCCAGCAAATCCGAAATGTTTCACTCGGACAACCGGCAAACCACTCCGGCGTCAACGTTTTTTTTCACCCTCAATCGCCACCGCCGAAGCATGAATCGACCGCTTCCAGAAAATCCCCAAACCAATCCAGCCGGAAGAACGTTCGTAAATATTCACATCCTCGACTCCCGCCCATTTCCGGCGCTGGCCCAGCATATCGAACATCCGATAAATAAAACGGGGCTTCACATAATCAGTGAACATTTCGTAATCGCGCCGGTTCGGACTGGTCCACTTACCGCTCCATATCGGCAGATAATAGAACAGATATACCCCGGAAATCATCGCCTCGATATTCGCCGCCACCGGCTTTCCCGACTCGCTCATCTGGTCCGGAAAGGGCGGATCACACCTTTCTGTGGAAGTCACGCACGAACACAACAACAGCGCCAGCAAAACCGCTGATATCATCATTCTCATTTCTCTTCCCCCCAGTTCCCGGCTATCGCGGTCCGCAATTCGGCAGCCGCTTTCGCCAAGCAGCTGGACATCGCCGCCACCGCCGCTTCCGGAGAGGCGTCGGCCATCGGGGTGCGCACCGCCGTGTCAACCTGAACCTCCGTCGCTGCCCGGCGCAACGTGAACCGGGCACAAAACACCGCCTCCTGACGGTTGCGGTCGAACTCAAAACGGTAGATCACCGCGTTAATGCGCACCGGGGTGCCGCAATCGGCACTGCCGGGCAGAGCCTCGTACAGGTGGCGGACGATCAACTGTTCCGGAATAAGCAGCCACCGATTGTATTCATCACTTTGCAGCCGGTCGCCGTCAATCCGCACCAGAAAACGCCGATCGGAACCGGACAGATTGCGGAAAACTCCGAACTCCACCGGCACCGCCACCGGTTCAGGAACAACCTCGGGACCAGGCGCCGCAAGGTCATACTCCGCCGGCTCGATATACGGTTCGGAAAACAGAACGCAACCGCCGCCGATCATCAGGACGGCGAACAATGACAAAAAAAATCCGGCTCTGCCCATTATGCTGATTCCTCCAGAACCTCCCGGCCGATCAGACACCGTGGAGGAGATTATATATTAATAACATTGAAAGCCGCCGACAATCCCCGTTCCGGTTCGCGAACCGCACTTGCCGGACACAGAACGTTTCCACAAAGAAACGCCAGCCGTCACCACCCTTGTGACCGTGGTTCCCCGGCGGTTGCTGCCGCATGCAGGCCGGACATCGGTCGTCAGCTACCGTCCGTTTTTCCGGTCGCTCCGCCCCAGCCGCTGCCGCACATACCGGCCGGCACCCAACGGTTGTGAAAAGATTTCCGACCGTAAGCCGATGAAATATACATCCATCACGGCTTTTTTTCAATCTTTCGCAAATTCCGGAGCCCACCTGGACAGCTGAAACGGAAAAACCATTGAAATTTAAAAAAAAATGTTGTCCCGCTCTTGACATTATACTTTTTATGGCTATAATATTGATCGTCAGTTTTGAATATTCAAATGAATAATCAAAAAAAAGGAGTACTGAACTTTATGGGCATGCCCAAAAACGGAACCCTCGTCGAACGGGTCTTTGATTCAATCTACGCGTTGCTCATATCCGGAGAACTTACCGCCGGACAACTTATTTCTCAACGCGAACTGGCGGAAAAATGCCATTCCTGCCTCGGAACAACCGCGGCAGCCATGCGCCTCCTCGAACAGGACGGTATCATTATTTCCCACCCCCGGCGCGGAGGCAGCCAGGTGGCAGTGATAACTCCGGACGATTTATGGGGAACGCTGCAGCTGCGCCTGGCCATCGAACAACGGGCATTGCTGCTGACATGTAAATATGGTACGGAGGAGGATTTCGCCCGGCTGGCCGAACTCGGTGAACTGGCTGATTCCACTTCCATCAGCCAGCAGGCGGAAACCAGCGCCGCCGAATATGCGTTCCACAGCCAGTTGCTGGCCTGTTCGCATACTGACGCCATAATCAAACAGGCAGGAGTCATCCGCACCTATCTGCTCAAGTTGCACATCTGTCCGGCACTGCCTCCTCTGCCTCCGACCCAGGCAATGTACCTGGCAAACGGTGAGCAGCAGGCCACATGCGGCCACATTGAACTTGCCGAAATGATCGCCAAGCGGGATTTGATGAAAGCACAGGAATTTCTCGAACTTCATACCACCAGTTCGCTCGCACATCCACTGCTCGCGACCAATCTGGCACGTTCACGCGCGATGGTTGACAATATTCTCCACCACGTGCCGCTCCCGGAAACTTTTCCGACGGAAAACGGTAAAAATTTCCCGAAACCTCAATAGAGACATCCGTATCGAGAAATACTCACGACCGACTGATTACAACATTGTACTGCCGGTGGTGGAGCTGTATGCAGAAATCAATATCGATTATCTCACCAGTAAAGTGGAGGCAGAACGATGAATTTGCAGGTCATCAACCAGCTCGCTTTAAAAACAATCATAGGAGATCAAATGATGTACTCGAGTTTTTCTCCCGGATTCGCTTCGAATCGGCGGGGACGGAATGCGTTGCCCAGCGTGTCCATTCCGAACCATCACTCCCAACAGAGAACTTTCTCATCATCTGAAAAAAGCGGTCGCTTTACCTTGATTGAATTGCTGGTGGTAATCGCGATCATCGCGATACTGGCGGCAATGCTGATGCCCGCGCTCTCCAAAGCACGCGACGCCGCGAGAACCAGCACCTGCACAAGCAACAAAAAACAAACCATGCAGGCGATTGCAATGTATACCGACGCCTACCGGGGCGAAATTCCCGGCTGGATCAAAGGGAACTCCACTTATGCAGTGTTTCTGGTCAAAAACAACTTCATGCCCAACAGCGCCGCGGCAATGTCCTGTCCGATGGTGAAAAACATCTATTCGAAAAATGAAATTATGAAAAGCGACGGGAATTATCATCTGTCCGCCAACATGGTGTTCGGTATTCCCAGATACCAGCCGTATACCTGGACCTACTACTACAATTACAATCGCGAACGTACCGCCATGATCGCCGAAGTGATTCGCACCCCTCCGGGGAACTGGGACAACACCAACAAGTATTCGAGCCTTTTCAATTTCCGCAAAATCGGCACCAAAGTGCTGCTCGCGGACACCGGGAAAATGGATACCGGAGAGGCCTGGGCGGCCTGGGGGATTACCTCTTCTTCGGACGACACAAGTTATGGATATTTTGTTCACGGCGGCAGAAACGTCATCGGCTGGACCGACGGGCACGTCTCCTCGATCACGCCTCCCGAACTCAAAGCTGAAGTCGCTCTGGCGGAACGTTTTCTCAACGCTAACGCCACCCGCTGCAATCTGTAACCCGGCCATCGCCGACTCAATAAACCTACAAGGAGATAAATTGATGAAATCACTGGCTGCCATCGGTATGACATTAAGCGCATTTGCTCTTATTGCCGCGGAGATACCGGCGGATCCCCCGCCGGGACCGGTAAAATTGACTGGAGGAGTTGTCAGCTTCGGAGAGCGGGTGGAAATCCTTTCAGATCCGGAAGATCTCAACTTTGTGTCGGCGTTGCGGAGTTCGGATGGCGTAATTTACCTGAATCACTCCATCGGGCTGCACGGGGTTCGCGAACGGGGCGGGACCATGCTTTCACGCGACAACGGCCAAAGCTGGATCAAACCGGATCATTCAATTCCGGGCTTCGGCTCCTTTGAACGCAAAGACGGGATTCTCTGCCGGATCGATGGCTGGGATCCGAATATGACGCGCGAACATACCCTCAAGATGATGATCTGGAATCAGGCGCGAGACCGGGTGGAACGCGAAGTGAAGATCCCGGTAGTACTGCCCTTTGAGGCTGGCTTCCAGCGCCACGGCCAGGTGACGCGGTTGTCCGACGGCCGGCTGGTCACCGCGGTTTACGGCCGGGAAAAGGGAAAGACGAAATTCACAGCCTATGTGATAGCGTCGGAGGATGACGGAAACAGCTGGCAATACCTCTCGACGGTGTTTCCGGCGGAAATTCCCTACGGCACCAAAGAAGGCCCCTGCGAGATGAATGTCGTGGAACTCAAGAACGGCGATCTGCTGGCAATCGCCCGAACCGGGGATATCGAACATGGCCGGGAAAACCAGCCGTTGATTCAGGCACGTTCGGCCGACGGCGGCAAAAGCTGGAGCGGCCCGCTTCTGATC
>CAKUKT010000142.1 GCA_934663655.1 uncultured Victivallaceae bacterium | reverse complement strand
GGGTTTGAGGCGGTGGAAAAAATCTACCTCGCGGAATATTGAAGTTGATCCCACCGGCGATTTCACCGGTTTCGTCCTCCCCCGCCGCAAACCGGTTTATTTCATCGCGTCCGCCAGCAATTCGCAGCTTTCGGCGATCAACGTCTCGCCTTCCGGTACCGTCGCCACCCACGGCGCCGTCATGAAGCCGAGCACCCGTTCAGAACAATGTTCCCGACAGAACGCAACCAGCTTTTTCATATTCGGCTTGTACGCCCAGTTGCTGCCGCAGGGAATCTGTTCGTAACCGAGCCGGTCGAGCCGCAGAAATGTCTCAAGACACTTCTTGAGAAAGGTCGTACGCGCCGAATCATCCGCTGCCGGCGCAACCTCGAAGACATGCCGGTAATACCAGTTGCTCTGCACCACATCCCGGGGAACATGCCGGGAATACTCTTCGTCAGTAGTATACCACAACTTGTCCGACCACATCCACGGGCGTGCGCCGCAACCGCGCACCGCATCGCAGAAGAAATTAAGATCGTGCCACCACAGTTCCCCCTGACGGATCACCGCCATCGTCAGTTGCGTCTGCATTCCGGCATTCTCCTCGTCCATGCCGAGGTGAAAATAACGCGGCCCATCAAAAATTTCCGCCACCTCGCGGATCAGATCGCCGCAGACCCGGTAATACGCCGGAGTCGAAACCATCCGCCCGTATTCCCGAAGCCAGGCATCGTGCGCCGCAGAAAAATTGAGTTTCGGCACCACCTCCAGGCCGAGTTCCCGGCAGCGACGCACTTCCGCTGCCAATTTTTCCCTGCTCCAGGCGCCGGAAGCGGCAATCTCCGGATGGCTGGAAAACTCCACCCCGTCACCGACATCGATCACCAGCAGATTTCCGCCCGAAGCAGCGAAACGATCCACACTGCGCCGCCAGGCGGCATCATCACAATCCAATCCCTGAATCCGGCTGCGACGGCCATAGAGCGGCAGCCGCTCCTCCCAGGTCCAGGGAAGCAATTCCATCAGCGAGGTTTGCGAGGGCGGAATATACTCATCCGCCGGAAGATCGGTTGAAATGTTGTTAGACAGATGAATCAGCAACGCCTGGTACATAACGCTCGTCCTCCTTGTAATTACCCCCCGGTGACAACAAACTCCAAACCACTACCCCATCTTCACTCCGTCAGAAAGGATCAAAATCACCTGTCACGTCCCGATCGGTACGGCTGACCTGTCGCCGTACCGATCAGAAAAATTCGTTCTCCCGCCCCTTCCGGGAGTGAAAATGGTTCGCTTATTTCCCAACGGAAGCCGGGACGCAGACGCGGCAGTTCCGCCAACTCCTCCCGGGCGCGCGGCGGAGTCTGATAGAGCAGAAATCGTCCGCCGGGACGCTTCAAAAAATTCCGGCATTCTCCGGCAATGCGTTCGGCCGGCGCCACCGCCCGCGCGGTAACCACCTCGAATTTCTCCCGAAATTCCGGTTGGCGGTTGAGTTCATTCGCCCGCCCGTGAACCGTAAGCAGATTATTCAGTCCGAGCCCGGCGGCGGCACGTCCCACAAACGCCAGCTTCTTGGCAGTTGAATCAATCGCCGTCACCCGCAGTCCCGGATAGGCCGCCGCCAGCACCAGCGACGGGAACCCCGCCCCGCAACCGACATCCGCCAGTTCAAGAACACGATCGGTGATCTCCGGAAAAGCTCTCCCCAGCGCCAGTGAATCGGCAACGTGTTTGATCAGAAAATCCTCCCGCCCGGTAATACGCGTAAGATTGACCTCCCGGTTCGCCGTTTCGAGCAGCACGAAAAGCCGTTCCATGAGTTCGACAAACCGCTCCGGATCCGCAACCCGGCATTCGCCGGCAAACTGCATAATGTCCATCACGTTCAGCGCCCTCCGGCAGTCAGCGTCGCCACCGCCGCCAGCGCCAGCAGCACCGCCGCCACCCCAGAAATCGAAGCCGCAACCACCCGCAACCGGGGACGCGCCGATACCGCCCGGATCCCATCCCGAACCACACAGGGACGGGCGGAAATCCAGATGCCCGCCATCCCGAGCAGCCAGGAGAACACCGCCAGAACCGGCGCACCGGGAGTGTGCATCTCAAAAGCAGTATGCACCACCTGATATCCGTACAATATCGCCAGACCACCACAAGCGCGGGCAGTCAGATTGTCCAGCACAAAATATGAGACCACCGGCACCACAATCGCCAGCGGCCACAACCACGGCAACAGAAACCCCGGCGCCACCACCGCCGCATGCGGGATACACCAGATCAATGCCGCCATACCGAGAATTGCACCAGCCAGCCGGTGACGCGGCAATTTCTCCGCTGCGGGGAGATTCTCCGGGGTCCGTCGCAGCGTCCATACCGCAATCAGCGTGAACGCCACCGTTCCGGCAAAATATATCGCGGTTGCCAGCTGCGGTTCACTCATCTGCCGCCCCCTTCCCCGGAATCCGGAAAAAGCGCCGTCCGTTGCCGGTGGTCATTTCCGCCAGTTCCACCGGAGTCATGTTGCGTTCCTCCGCCACCCGGACCGCGATCAACCCGAGGTATCCGGGCAGGTTCTCCACACCGCGATGCGGCACCGGGGCAAGGTAGGGAGAATCGGTTTCCAGCAGCAGCCGATCGTCGGGGATCACCCGCAGCGTCTCCCGGACATTTTCGGCCCGTCGAAACGTCACCAGCCCGGTAACTCCGCAATAACCGCCAAGCGAGAGAAAGCGTTCCGCCCATTCCGGCGAACCGGCGAAACAGTGAACGACAAAACGTCCGCCCCGACCGGCAAATCCTTCAAGCAGTTCAAATGCGTCGGCGTAGGCGTCGCAGCACTCCTCCCGGTCACGGATATGGATGACCGCGGGCAACTCCCACTCCAGAGCAAGTTCCAGAAACCGGGCAAACACCTGCCGCTGAATTTCCCGTGGTGAATGGTCGTAAAAATAGTCAAGCCCGAGTTCCCCGATCGCCGCCAGCCGGGGATGACCGCGGAAAATGGAGAAATCCTCCCCCGAGCCATGAAGATACGCCTCGGCCTGATGGGGATGAACTCCAGCGGCAAACCAGACGTCATCACCGTATTGAGCGAACTCCCGCGCCCGGCAGCTCTCCACGTAATCACCGCCGACCGCCAGCAGTAAAAGCCGGTCAACCGGCAGCGCCTCCCGCTGAGCCGGAGCGTTCAACGTCTCTTCAATCCGCCGCCGGTACTCCAGCGGAGTGTTCTCTCCGTAAAAATGAAAATGGGTATCGAATAATTCAACCATTCCGTCAGCTCCCCGGCACCCCCGCTTTCCCGCTCAGTTGCGGTCGCAGGTTACCCGCCACACCCCGTAAGCGATAAAAAGCAACGTCGGCGCCAGACCGGCAATCGCCGGATTAACAAATCCACCCTTGCCCAGCACCAGAAAAACCTGCGCCACCACAATGTAGACCACGATAATCACCACCGCGGAAATCACTGCCAGCAGACTGCCGGTACGTTCGTTGCGGGTCGCCAGCGGAATCCCGAGAAACACCGCGAGAAAACATGACCACGGAAATGCAATCCGATAAAAAAACACCGTCCAGTACACCGCGCGGGCGGGTTCGGAAAGATTCGCATTGCTGTGGAGGATTTCCCAGATGATCGGAGTCGCCAGTTCATCCTTTTCCTTGACCGCGTTCATGATGTCGCGCGGAGACTCCGGAATGTCCTCCGGAGTGAAGGCAATCGACTGGTAGGGAATCCGCGGATGGACCAGCGAAGTGCCGCTGCTCGCTTCGAAGCTGCTTACCCCGCGATCGTAACTGACAAACGAACCGTCGAAGAAAGTCCAGCATCCCTTGTCCCGGTCATAGACGACGCGCGATGCATAGAGATCGATTTTGCGACCGATAAGTTCGAAATCGATCCGTTCCTCCAGATTGACCGCCTCGCGAATCCGATCGGCCTTGCTGCCGAAAATCTGTTCAAAACGTTCCGTGAACCCGGGACTTTCCGGCTTGCCGAGCAACTGGTCGACCAGGGTCCGGTTCCAGACGGTCTTGATCGAAACATCCTCCTCCTGATCAGTCCCGGAGAAGATCTTGAACAACCAGTTGCGCTTCTGGTCATCACTGCGGTAAGCCAGAAAACTGCGTTCGTAACGACGGCTTTCGGCATATTCGTTGAATATCCGCTCCGCCCGCTGTTCACACTCCGGCACCAGCCCCTCGTTGAAGGCGACGTTGACGCCGGTCACCAGCAGACCGACCGCCAGAATCGACCAGCCGCAGCGGAAAAGCGAAACTCCGCTGGCGCGCATCGCCGTGACCTCCATGTTCTTGCCGAAGGTCGCCATCGTCCACATACACCCGAGCAACATCGAGATCGGCAATACAAAGCGGATATTGCCCGGCAGCTTGTAGCCGAAATAAAGCAGCGTCATCCGCCACGGCGAACGCGCCTCAAGAAACTGAGAGATGTCCCGGTATACATCGCTGAGCAGAAAAAGTATGATGAACACCAGCAGCAGGACGCAATATTTGATCAGAAACTCCCGCAAAATATAACCGTCAAGCGTAAGGAGCGGAAACCAGCGCCGCTGCAGCAGTTGTAAATCTTTGTATTTCTTCAAAACACCATCCTGAAATTTGAAAATCATCCGCCGGGCAATCTCCGCGCCGCCCGTGCCGTTACGGTGAAATCATAATATACACCGCATCCCCTGATAATCCAATCGTCCCCCCCTCCGAAGAACGCAGGCAATTGCCGATCAGAACATTTTTCCTTATGTCCGGCCTCATTCGCCGGGATGAAAACAACATACCAGCCGTCCGGGAGCAATCTTCACTTCCGGAGGACACTCCGCCGCACACCGGTGATCCGCCCGGGGACAGCGCGGATGAAACGGACACCCCGACGGCGGCGCCAGCGGCGAAGGCACATCCCCGGAAAGCACAATCCGCTTCCGGCCGGCCGAATCAAGCGTCGGAGCCGCCGAAAGCAGCGCCCGGGTGTAGGGATGAAGCGGGTTCGCCACCAGCTCGCGCGCCGGAGCACTCTCCACCACCCTCCCGAGATACATCACCAGTATCCGCTGCGAAATATGTTCCACCACCGCCAGATCGTGAGCGATGAAAAGAAACGATGTGCTGCTTTCGCGCCGGATATCATCAAGCAGATTGACGATCGACGCCTGCACACTCACGTCAAGAGCTGAAACCGGTTCATCCGCAACGATGAATCTGGGTTCCGCCGCCAGCGCCCGGGCAATGCCGATCCGCTGCCGCTGGCCGCCGGAAAACTGATGCGGATAACGATCGAGCGCTTCAGCATCCAGCCCGACTCGTTCCAGCAGGGACACCGCTCGTTCCCGCCGCTCGGCGGCACTTAAACGGAAGTGCAGTCCGATCACTTCGTCAAGTGTCGAAAAAACCGTAAGCCGCGGATTCAATGACCCGTAGGGATCCTGAAATATCATCTGAAAATTACGCCGGAAGCGCCGCAATTCCCGCCCTCGCAACCGGCTGATGTCGCGACCGCAAATCTGAATCGATCCCGCCGTCGGCTCCAACAGCCGAACCAATGCCCGCCCGAGGGTGCTTTTTCCGCAGCCGGATTCGCCGACCAGCCCGACCGTCTCCCCCTCCTCAATCGAGAAACTCACCCCGTTGACCGCAAAAAGCCGCCGTCTCGGCCCGAACCAGGAACCGCGAAGCGGATAACTCACCTGAAGATCCCTGACCTCCACCACCGCCATGCTTTTCTCACCGCTCCTTTTCGCCGCTGTTCTCCGGGAATATCCCCACCGCGGTCAAATTGTCGCGCGCTCCCCGAAGCAGCGCTTCCCGCATGATCGCACCGACCGCCTCCCGGGGAGTCGCCGCCGCAGCTACGAAGCGCGACAGGTCGCCATCTGCGATTTCCCGGTAAACCCCGTCCGAACAGAGCAGCCAGCGGCTATCCGGAGAACGGGGCAGCAATTTCAATTCCAGCTTGAGTTCGGAGCGTGGACCGACGGCCCGGCAGATGATATTCCCGGCGACCGCCACATCCACCTTGATCCGGCGACGGATTTCCCGGCGCAATTCGGTCCGGAGGTTGTGATCGGTGGAACGCTGGCGTAATCCCGCCCCCGCTTCCCAGGAATAGCAACGGCTGTCCCCGACATTGACCATCACCACCATGTCCGGATAAACGAGTACCCCAACCAGCGTCGTGCCCATCGGCCGCGCCAGCCGGCGCGAAAGGTTGAAACGGAATATCTTGGCATTGACCTGTTTTACCACACCACGGAAAAATTCCGCCGCCACCAGCGGCGAAGCGAGACTTTCCGGTTCCGCCTTCAGAAAGGCCGAAGCCAGATCGCGGCAACAGATGTAACTGGCCAGCGCACCGTTGGTATGACCGCCGACGCCGTCGGCAATCACCGCGAAAGCCGGTTTGCCGGCCCGGGGGGAGATCACGCAGAAATTGTCCTCATTTCCGCGCCTCACCAGCCCGGCGTTGGTTTCCCCGGCCAGCATCACCCCGGCGTGAGTAGAACTCATTTATCCTCACCGGTGTCCCCCGACGCCTCCGGAACCGGGGCACCGGTGAACTTCAAAAATTCCGCCCGGATGACCCGGCGGTAATTCATCACTCCGGTACCCACCCCGGCGGAACGGCTCTGACGCCATTCCACCCGCCCGTAGGTCTGGTCGACATCGCGGTAAATCTGGCTCCAGCTGCGGCTGGTGTCATCATAATCGTAGGCGGTCATGAAAACCGGGTTGGCGCCGCTCTGGTATTCCCCCGGCACCACCTGCTGTTCGACGAGCAATATCGCGTCGGCGCCGCATTCTCCGGCTTCGCTTTTAAGCTTGTCGATCATCCGTTCGCGGCTGACGTCCTGGTAATTTCCGGAAACCGTCGCCGTCCCGAGCACCCGGTAGGG
>CAKUKT010000141.1 GCA_934663655.1 uncultured Victivallaceae bacterium | reverse complement strand
CGCGCCGGCGGATCAACCCGGCTGCCCGCGCCATACAGGGGGCGGTATCGCGTTTTTCAGGTTCGGAAATTATGTTTTCCGGCGGAAGTGCAACCAGCTTACGGGTCGCCTCCGCATACCGGTAATTGGTCATCACCAGAACGTTTTCCCGGGGAATGAAACCATCAAGCCGGGACACCGCTCCGGCCAGCAGGGGCTCCCGACCATCCAGCGGCAGAAATTGTTTGGGTTTGTCACGTCTGCCCAGCGGCCAGAAGCGTTCTCCGGAACCGCCGGCCAGCACTACTGCGAAAACCGGAGCAGAATCGGCCGTCATTGGAACTCTCCACAAATAAATTCCTGCAACGCCTCATGCCATTCCGGCATCGGCGGCAGGCCGTGCAGGCGGAGCATCAGTTTGTCAAGCCGGGAATTGGCCGGACGCGGCGCCGGACGCGGAAATTCCGCGGTGGTGCAGGGGTGTACCTGAACCGGAAGAGCGCGGAGCCGGAAAATTTCCGCGGCAAAGTCACTCCAGCTGGCTTCTCCCTCGCAGGTAAGGTGAAATGTTCCGACCAGTTCGCGACATTCGACAATCCGGCGGAGGTGGCGTGCGACTGCGATGGTGCTGGTCGGATTGCCGATCTGATCGGCAACTACTTTAAGTTCGGACGTGGTGGCGGCGAGTTTCAGCATCGTGTGAACAAAGCTCGGTCCGCCGGGGCCGTAGAGCCAGGAAATCCGCGCGATCACATGGTCGGGAGCATGTCGGCGGATCATCTCCTCGCCGTGAAATTTGGTGAGACCGTAAACGGTTTTCGCCCCCGGAACGTCGAACTCGTGATAGGGCCGATCCAGCGTTCCGGAAAAAACATAGTCGGTCGAAATCGCAATCAATCGGGCATGGTGACGATGACATGCGGCGGCGACATTGCCGGAACCGGCGGTATTGATTTTCCAGGCGGTTTCCGGTTCGGTTTCGCAGCGGTCGACCGCGGTCATCGCTGCGCAATGAATCACCGTGTTCGGGCGGGTCGCAGCGATCACGGCGTCGAATGCGGTGGCGGACGTGATGTCGACTTCCGGCAGATCGGCAATGACAAGTTCACAATCGGCAAATTCTCGCTGCAGCGTCCGGCCGAGCATGCCTTTGCCGCCGGTTATCAATATTTTCATGACGGAAGTTCCTCCGTTCGGGGTGGATTGTCGGGGTTCGGTAACGAATATAGCATGAAAAACCCCGGAGCGCAAATCTTCCGTCGCCCATCAGCTGCGCGGCGGCGGAGAAAAAGTCACTTCCAGCCTCAGACAAGATCTGGCTTCGTCCATTTCCACGACGAGGTTGACGATGCCGCCGGTAACGCCGCTCGTGGGGGAGGGGCCGTGGCTGACTTCAGAGAAAGAGGTACAGACCGGAAACAGCTGCTGTCTGCCGCGCCGGGAGGTGAAAGAGTTCCAGCTGCTTTCGTGTCTCCAGTTGTTGCGTCGCGCGGCGGACGTCATGGTGTTGCTACCCCCGGAAAAAATAAGCCGGGCGCCGGGATCAGGTTCATCCACTATTTCGCCGAAGATGAGCAACGGCATGGAGAAACGTTCGTCGCCAAGTTCAATGTCTAAAATGCGGACGGGCAGATCCGGCCGGAGCGGGATTTCAAATGTCCGGCCGACGGTTCCGGTGGCTGTGGGGAGTTCGTGACGGCTTACCACTTCTCCACAACGGTCAAAAAGAAGTTTTCTTAGCTGTTCCTGCCGCTTGCTGGAGTTGATCAGTGAGACCAGACCATTGAGCTGGCGAGCAAAACTCGAATGTGGTGAAAGTTTCAGTGTTTCCTCGATCAACCGGATAAGTTCGCGGTCGAAACGGGCGATTTCGGCTTCATTCAGATTGACAGAGTTGAGAGATCTAAGCACAGCAACATCGGCGGTAAAGGAACGCCGTTCGTCATCGAAAAATTGTTCCACCAGTTGGAAACGTTCATCGACATCTTCGGCAGGAATGGTATTGGCTCCGCTGCAAAGCAGAAAAGCAAGCGGATCGTCGGTGCGGAATTTTTTCAGCATTTCCTGATCCGGCCCGGTTCTCCGGCTGGGGTGCCGGAAGTGGCAGACGACAATGCGTCCCCGGCTTTCCGGAGGCAGGTTATTCCGGGTGATCGACTTGTTTGGACTCAAGCCGTTGACCACCAGAACCACATCGCTGAAACTGCGGGCGCGATCGGCGGCAACGAACCTGTGGGCGCTGTGTCCGTCGAATCCGATGCCGTGACCTTCGGGCGAAGGAACGAATCCGATCCTCTCCAGAGCTCTGGTAATGGCATTCAAATCGGAGTTGTTGTCGCCGCGCTCAAAGCTGTATATCCGCAGGGAGTTGTATTCGCTGCCGATTCCGATCATTTCCAGGCGGCAATCCCGCAGCTCCGAGAAATCCGGAAGTTCAGTCGCCACTTCACCGAGGGTTAATTCCGGGAGTTTGACGATCACGTCCTGTTCACCTTTGCTGAGACAGCGGATGATTTCGGCGGCGCTCTCCCGGGCCGCGATCTCCGCCGCCCGGACTGAATTTACATTTTTCACCGCCGCATATCCGGAAGTACCCGGCATCTGAGGCGGCAGCGCCAGACCATTGACGGTCGCACTGATGGATATCGGCAGCGACAGCCGCTGGATACTGAATGTATGGGCGCCGGTGAACGGAGAGAGAATGGGGGCAATCACGGTTTTCCCTCCCCGCAGCGTTGCCGGCAGCCAGTTCAGCGCGGCGGCGATTGAGGGCCGAAGGCTCTGCGGCACCAGCCGCCAGGCGCCGGTTGCCTCAATATCCGCCGGCATCAGATAGTAATCAATCAGAAAGGTCTGGCTCCGGTCGGTGTCGCATTCAACCGGAGAACCGGCGCCGCCGATGATGGTGGGAAAGCCTGCCGTATTGAGTTCTGCAGCGAGTTGTTCGGCGAAGTGCGCCGCCGCCGGATTATCGCTGAGTTTTACCAGCTGGATTTTTTCCGTCTCCGCCAGAACTTCCCCTTTGATAGACAGGCGTTGAAAATTTTTTTTGATTTCCGGAGATGAACTGAGGTTGTTGAAAATGATTGTCAGGGCGGAAATGACGACCAGCGCCGCCGCCGTCAGAAACAGCCAGCGGCGCCGTCGGAAGGGTTTTCCGTGGTCAGCAGCATCCGATTTGCCTTTTCGGAACATCATTTTACACCGAACGTCCTTAAAAACTCCAGGCTGCGTTTCAAGCCATCCTCGACATCTCCGGTAAGTTCATATTCGATCAGGGCAGGGCCACCGTAGTTCTCCAGGGTTTTGAGCAGGAGCGGCCAGTCGAGTATTCCCTCGCCGCAGGCGGTGGGAACCACTCCACCGGGCACCGCGCGGAAATCCTTGAGGTGAACAGATCGGATATGAGCGGAGAACTTCGTGAAAAAGGCGGCGGGATCGATGCTTCCGGCCGCCGCCAGATTGGCGGGATCGTAATTGAGCGCCGCTCCGGTGGCGACGATTTTTTCGAGGATGTCCATCCGGGTGGAGGCGCTCGCGTAATGAACCACCGCGTCTCCGACGGCAGTGACGCCGCCGTGGGTTTCCACGGTGGGCACAACTCCATATCCGGCGGCGAATTTGGCGATCTCGGCAAGCGCCGAAAGCATATTGTCGAGGCGTTCCCCGATGACGACGCTGTCGGAGGAGAAACCCGCGAAAATCCGCAATTTTTTTATGCCGACGTCAGCGGCGATTTCGATCACGCGTTTCACATTTGCCAGCTGCTGCTTCCAGTTGTCGCCGGTGAAATCATTGCCGGTGGCGCCACACTCCGGGGAGACGCCGAAAGATTCAAAGAGGCGCGACACCGCCCGGATTTCGGCGCTTCGGGAATCGAGTTGGAGCCGGTCGCGGTGATAGTTGGCGATGGACAATTCGAGCAGGGGGAGTTTCATCGCGGCAGTGATTTCCAGTTGTCGTTCGAGCGGGATTTCCCGCAGTCCCCAGGCGGCGTTGCCGATAATCATGGTGCAGACCCTTATCTTCTGGTGTCAACCGAGCATCAGATTGACCGCGAAAGCACGGATGGCGAGCTCTTCATTGACGTTGAATTTCAAAGTGTATTCGAGTTCCTCGGCCTCGCGCAGCGCGGTGGTGCCGCGTTCGACGGAGATTTGCGGCGGCAGGGAGAGGCCGGAAAATATTTCCGGATTGGGGAGGTTTTCCGGGGCGGCCCCGTTGGCCAGCAGATAGAGTTGCGAACAAAAACAGACGATGGCCGACAGGAAGGTTGCCCGTTCACGCATGCGGGCGCCGCTGACGGCGTCCTGCCGCCGGCTTTCGATGCGCTTGAGCAGCGCCGGATCGTCGAGCTGGGCGGCGGCGGCGCTCCGGGCGTCAAACTCCGGCGCGACGGCGGCGGCCGCCGCGTCGCCGAGCTGGTTCAGTATATCAAGAATTTTCCGGGTCGCGATTTCGGCGGCGGCCAGGGATGGTTCGGCGGGAAACGTGAGCTGCCCCAGCTGGCGGAAAAGTTCGTCCGCCCCGGAAAAATCGTAAACGCAGCGGCTGGCGGGCAGCGGGATCAGCTGACAGCGCGAACGCGTGGTCGGCAGCAGCGTCGCCGGGTTGGCGGTAGCGAGAATAATGGTGGTTTCGGGGGGCGGTTCCTCGAGGGTTTTCAGCAGCGCGTTCTGGGCTTCGTCGTTCATCCGGTCGGCATCGGCGATCAACGCGATTTTGTGGCGGTTCACCGCGCCGCCGGTGAGGGAGAGTTCGTCGAGCAGACGGCGCAGGGTGTTCGGTTCCGGGTTCACGCGTTCGCCGACCTTGATCTGGTACATCTTGCCCATCGGCGAGAGGGTGTGAAGTTCCGGGTAGGTGCCGGACTCCAGACGCGAACAATAACCGCAACTGCCGTCCGGACGCCCGTTCACCGCGTGGGGACACCCGGCGATCTGGGCCAGCACGAGGGAAAATTCCCGCCGTTCGCGTTCGCTCGAGGAGTGGACCAGAAACGCATGGGCGAAACGACCGGCGGCGCGGGCATTTTCAAGGCATTTCAGCAGTTCGGGGGCGCGGCGGCGGTAATCAGCCAATAAACTCATCGACAATTTTCCTGATTTCCGATTGCACCTGCCGGATGGTTCCGGAAGCGTCGACGATCCTGACCCGTTCCGGTTCCGCCCGGGCGATGGCGAGAAACGCGGCGCGTACCCGGCGGTGAAATTCAAGTTTTTCCGCTTCGAAACGATCGTATTTGCCGCGGGTTTCCGGACGGTCCGACGCACGTTTGAAACCGTCCGCGGGATCGAGGTCGAGCAGCAGCGTCAGATCCGGGACGCAACCGGCCCGCGCGAAACTGTTCAACGCCTCCACCGCCTCGAACGGCACTCCGCGTCCGCCACCCTGATAGGCGGAGGTCGAATCGGTGAAACGATCGCACAACACCGTCTGTCCGGCGGCCAGCGCCGGAGCGATCACCCCGTAAACATGTTGAACCCGGGCCGCTTCGATCAGCAGCAGTTCGGTTTCCGGACGCATTTCCTCGGCGCCGGTGTGGTTTTTTACCACGGCGCGGATGGTTTCCGCCAGCGGGGTGCCGCCGGGTTCGCGGGTACAGCGGCAGGGCAGACCGCGGCTTTCAAGATATTCAGCCAGCAGCCGGAGCTGTGAACTCTTGCCCGCACCCTCCGGCCCTTCCACGGTTATGAAGAGCCCCCGGCCGGGATGAACGCTTTTTCTCTGCATATTTCCGCGCCTCCCCATCAATGTCGATTTTTTTCACCTCTTTTAAACATAATGCCATTTGCCCTCGAGGTCAAATGGTGATATATTTATTTAAGCGTTTTTATAAATTCATCAAATTTACACTATGGTGCCGTCGATGAGCAGTGAGTTGTCCAGAACCAGTTATCTTTCACGCAATACCGGGGATTTCCCCGCGGAATTAAAGATCGGCGGTCGCCGTTACGTCAAAGTCGACGATCTGCGTTACGGTACCAACCCGCACCAGCCGGCGGCCTACTACAAACCGGCGGATGAATGCTGCCCCATCGGCGATCTTGAAGTGCTCAAAAACGGCAAGAACGGTCTGTCGCAGACCAATCTGGAGGATATTTCCGGGGCGCTCAACATCGTCAAATTCTGTTCCTCCCCCGCCTGTGCGGTGATGAAGCACGTCAATCCCTCCGGCGCCGCCGCCGGACTACCGGGAGAAACGCTGCGTGAAGTTTATCTCAAGGCGCGTGACGCCGACTCCCGGGCGGCTTTCGGGAGTACGGTGGCCTTCAACCGGGAGGTCGATGCCGATACCGCGCGGGAGATCATGTCGACATTCGTGGAATGCGTCGTTGCTCCCGCGGTTTCGCCGGAGGCGCTGGCGATTCTCAACGACGGCGAACATTTCCGGCTCAACAAATCGATCCGGGTGCTGCGGTGCGGCGATCCGGCATTGCTGCCGCGCTACACCGGCGAGGCTGGAGAACGTTTCAATACCTTCAAGGTGCTTGCCGATGGTTCGCTGATCATTGCCGCTCCGCTCACGACTTCGCTGCGGGGAGTCGATGACCTGAAACGGGCCCACGGCGAGAACAGCCGCTGCGGAGCGCAGGTTTCCACGGCTCCGGTGGCTCCCGGGCAGCTGGAGGATCTGATTTTCGCCTGGTACGTGAATTTGTCGGTGCGTTCCAACGGGGTGGTGATCGCAAGTGGGCTTCAGACGCTCTCGGTCGGCACCGGCGAACAGGACCGCGTCGGGGCGGTCGAGCAGGCGGTGGCGAAATTCTCGGCTAAATACAAGGGAACCGGTACTCTCAAGGGCGCGGTGATGTCGAGTGATGGCTTTTTCCCGTTCGAAGATGGCGTGGAAGTCGCCGCGGCCGCCGGTATCAGCGCGATCATTGCGCCGGCGGGGTCGCTGCGTGATGCCGACGTCATCCGGCGTGCCAACGAGTTGGGC
>CAKUKT010000140.1 GCA_934663655.1 uncultured Victivallaceae bacterium | reverse complement strand
AGATGTATTTCACAGCGCCCTGGGAATCAAGTACCTCGAACAAGGAGACCTCTACGAAAGCATGCGCTTTGCCTCGGCGGTGGCGGGTCTCAAATGTCGGAAACCCGGTGGCCGCACTGCGATTCCCACGCGCAGAGAGGTTGATGATTTTCTTGCGAAACATCCTTAACTTTAGCAGGAGTCCCTATGGCTGAAAAATTCAAAATCGGTTACCTGCCGCTCACCAAGGCGAACTGGACCAACGAAACTCTGGAAACCGCCCGACGGAACGCCAGAGCATATCTCCAAAATCTCCCCGGCGTGGAGGTCATCGGCGGCGACCGCATGATCGATTTCGAGGATAAGGCGATCGCGGAACTCGAACATTTTGAATGCGAGCGCCCGGATATGGTCGTGGCACACTTCATGACCTTCTCGCTCGGGGTGATCGTACCGATGTTCGCTCAGCGCCTGAAGGTGCCGATAGTGCTGTGGTCGATGAAGGAACCTGACCCGGCGGGCGGACGTCTTCAGAACAACTCCTTCTGTGCGGCAAACATGAATTCCCACTTCATGTATCGCATGCATGTGCCCTATTTTCATGTCCACGCGGATCCCGGATCGCCGGAGGCCGCCGCCGGACTTGAGAAAGCGATCCGGGTCACGAAGACGATCGATATGTTAACGCGCCTGCGCATCGGCGTGATCGGTGGCCGTGTCCCGGGATTTTTCACCTCCAGCTGCGATGAAATGCTTCTGCGTACCGGAATCGGGCCGGAAGTGAAGTACATCACCGAACACGAACTCATCGAAACCGCCCGCCATCTGCCCGCATCGGAGATCGCCGATGCGATGAAAACAATCCTTTCCGACGCCGGGATTCACGAATCCGACGGCCCGAGCGAGGAACAGCTCCGGAAATCCGCCGCCCTTTTCGCCGCGGTCACCCGGATGAAGCAGAAGTTCCTCGTTGACACCTTCGCAATGCGCTGCTGGCCGGAATTTATCTCCGACGACCTCTACGGGATCGCGGTCTGTTCCACCATCGGACACCTCACCAATCATGGACTACTCACCGCCTGCGAGGGGGACGTCTATGGAGCGGTGATGATGCGGATCGAGGAGGAACTCACCGGACAGCCGCCCTTCTTCTGCGATATGATCGTGATGGAGGGCGACTGCGGCGTGGCCTGGCACTGCGGCGCCGCTCCCGCCCGGCTCTGCAAAGCGGGCTGCCTTCCGAAGCTCTGTCACAGTGCCACGGTTGAAGGCGGCGGCGTCAAGGGAGTTACCAATGAATTTCCCCTCAAGCCGGGACGACTTACGCTGGCTCGTCTGGGCGAAAAACGTGACGGCGACGGTTTCCGCATGCTGATTGCGACCGGCGACGGACTCGACACCGATCTTTTTGTCCGCGGCAATCCGCTCCGAATCAAGTTCGATGCCGGTTGCGACCGGCTCCGCGACATCGTCATCAATCAGGGCTGGGAACACCACTATGCGCTCACCTACGGCGACCTGTCGGCGGAACTGCTGGACATCTGCCGCATCCTCGATATCGAACCGGTTTTAGTAAAATAATTTGTAAAGGAGATAAGCCATGAGCGACGGAAAACTGCTGATCCATCTCACTCCCGAACCGGGCTACAACCGGGTCTTTGAACCCGGAGAATACAATATGCAGCTGACCGGGTTCGGAATCATTCAGCTCGGGGCGGGCGCCTCTTACCGGGCCTCGACCGGAGAATTTGAAGTGGCGCTCGTCCTCCTCGGCGGCAAGTGCGCGGTTCGCGGTCCCGGCTTCGGTTTCGATGAAGTCGGCGCCCGCCGGGATGTCTTCTCAGGTAAACCCCACACCGTCTATCTGCCCCGGCGCACGGAGTACGAAATCACCGCCATCACTGATGTCGATATCGCCTGCAACCGTTCACCCGCGAGCCGCGACACCGCCGCTCCCACCGTCATCGCTCCGGAACAGACCCGTACCATCACCATCGGCCGCGACAACTTCACCCGTCTGGCCACCATCATGATCGACGAAAAGTTCGACTCCGAACACTTCTACATCGGCGAAGGACTGATTCCCTCCGGCAACTGGTCGGGCTATCCCCCCCATCGGCACGACGTTGACAATCCCCCCGCGGAAATCGACATGGAGGAGACCTACTTCTACCGTTTCAATCCGTCGCAGGGGTTCGGCATCCAGAAGGTCTATCTGCCGGATGGTTCCATCGACGAAACCTATACCGTCAAAAACAACGACACCGTGGCCATCGCGGAGGGTTATCATCCGCTCTGCGGCGCGCCCGGATATCAGATGTACTACCTCTGGACCATGTGCGGCAAGGTCAACCGCGGCCTCATCTCTTCCCAGGATCCGCAACACAGCTGGGTGAAGTAGGATGACCATGAAAACCGTACTGCTCGGCATCGATTTCGGTTCGGGCGGCTGCAAGGTCACCGCGATCGACGACAGCGGAACCGTGCTCGGGGAAGCTGCGGTGGAGTATCCCACGCATTACGAACATCCGGGCTGGTCTGAACAAGATCCGGGTGACTGGTATTCCGCAATGTGTGAATCCCTCGCGAAAGTGCGTTCGCAGGGGGTGGACTTCTCCGCCGTCCGGGCGGTGGCCTTCGACGGTTCCACCCACAATGCGGTTCTGCTCGACGATCAGATGAAAGTGCTGCGCAGAACCATCATGTGGACGGATCAGCGCAGTGTGGAGGAGTGTCGATTGCTCCGGGAAGAACACCTCGATCAGATCTTCGGTACCGCCTGGCAGCTGCCGACTCCGACCTGGACGCTCCCGCAGCTGATGTGGCTCAACCGCCATGAACCGGAAGTCCTGAAAAAAACCCGGCATCTCCTTTTCGTCAAGGATTACGTCCGTTATCTGGTGACCGGCCGGGCCGCCACCGACCACATCGAGGCTCAGGGGAGTTTGTTTTACGACATGGCGCGCCGGAGCTGGTCGGCGGAGCTGGCTGAACTCGCCGGACTTGACGTCGCCGTGCTTCCCGAACTCGTCGAACCCACCACTCAACTCGGCACGGTTACCCCCGAAGCAGCGGCGGATACCAGAATCCCCGCCGGAACTCCGGTCATCTGCGGCGCTTCCGACTCCGCGGTCGAGGATTACGGCGCCGGCGCCATCGAACCCGGCGACTGTATCGTCAAACTGGCGACCGCGGGCAATGTCAACGTCATGACGGCGAATCCCCATCCCGGACGGACAACGCTCACCTACTCCCATGTCATCCCGGGAATGTGGTACACGGTCTCGGCCACCAATGCGGCGGCCCTCTGCCAGCGGTGGTTCCGCGATAACTTCTGTGACACCGAACTTCAGCAGGCCGGGCGTCTCGGGGTAAGAGCATTCGAACTGATGGATCAACAGGCGGCGGCCTCGCCCCCCGGCGCCGGCGGCATGATGTTCCACCCCTATCTGCAGGGTGAACGCTCACCGTACTGGGATGCGGCTCTGCGCGGCAGTTTCACCGGTATTTCGATCTCATCCACCCGGGGGGATTTCATGCGGGCGCTGCTGGAGGGGGTGGCCTTCTCGCTGCGCGACTGTTATGGAGAAATTGAACAGATGGGACTTCCGGTGAAGCGGATCTTCCTGATCGGCGGCGGCGCCAGAAGTCGGCTCTGGAGTGAAATTGTCTGTAACGTTTTCAATCTACCGGTCCAGGTTTCCGTCCCGGGCGACGCCTCCTTCGGCAGCGCGCTGCTGGCGGGCACCGGCATCGGAGTTTTCCGGGACAGCGCCGATGCGGTTCGCCGCTGCCACCGGGTCGACCGGAAACTGGTTCCGAAACCGCAGTTGGCCGAAAAGTATGCCCGGCTGTTCCAGCGGTACCGGCAAATCCACGATGCGCTGGCGCCGATCTATTCCGAATGTGACTGAATTGTCAATTTTCTCTAACCAACCTGACGGAGGACGTGATGCTGGTTTCAAAAACAAGTTATATGTACGAGATGATCCGTACGGAGCTGACCGATATCGTCGGCGACGAATATGTCTGCACTTGCGACGCCGATAAATTCGGTCATTCGATCGACTACTACTGGATCCCCGAAATGTGGCACGACCGCGGCATGGAAACCCCGAAACCCGATTTCATCATCCATCCCGGCAGCGCCGCCGAGATCGCCAGAATCATCAAGGTCGCCAACCAATACCATATTCCGGTGGTACCGTGGGGCGGCGGTTCGGGGTCCCAGGGGGGAGCGCTGCCCGTTTACGGCGGAATCATCATCGATATGAAGCGGATGAATAAATTCATCGGCATCGACCGCGACTCGCTGACCGTCACCTGCCAGACCGGCATCAACGCCCGGCATCTCGAATGGCGCTGCAACAAGGAGGGATTCTCGACCATGCATCTCCCGGCGTCAATCGCCTGCGCCACCATCGGTGGTTTTCTGGCGCATCGCGGAACCGGCGTGCTCTCCACCAAGTACGGCAAGATCGAAGACATGGTGATGTCCCTTGAAGTCGTCACGCCGACCGGTGAAATCATCCGCACCCTGCCTGTGCCGCGCCATGCTTCCGGACCGGATCTCACCATGCTCTTTCTCGGCAGCGAGGGCACGCTCGGCATCATCACGGAAGTTACGCTCAAGGTCCATCCGCAGCCGGAAGCCCGGGAGTTCCGTGCCTACATCTTCAAGGACTTCCACACCGCGATGAGCGCCGGAGCAGAACTGATGCGCAGCCGGCTCCAACCCTGTGCGGTCCGGCTTTACGACGAGGAGGAAACGATCCACCATGTCCGCAGAGTGTTCGGGATGGAACTGGAACAGGGTGCTTACCTGGTGTTCGGATTCGACGGCCGCAGGGATATCGTCGAATGCCAGATGCGCTACGCCCGCGAAATCATGGAGAAAAAGTTCAAAGGCAAGGATCTCGGCAGCAAGGGCGGGGAACTCTGGTGGGAGAATAAATACAAATTTTTCTATCCCCCCTATATGTTCCATCTTCCCCAGGCATTCGGTACGCTCGACACCGTCGCGACCTTCGCCAACATCGAAAATGTTTACTGGGCGATGAAAAAGGTCGTCAACGAGAATTTTCCCCAGGCGCGCTTCATCGGACACTTCTCCCACTGGTATGAGTGGGGATGCATGTTGTACGCCAGATTTATTTTCGAGGAAAAAGATGTGCCCCGCGATCCTCGCGAGGCAACCGCTCTCTACAACCGGGTCTGGGATCTGGCAATCCGTGCCGCCATCGCCAACGGCGGCGTCATCAATGAACACCACGGCGTCGGACTCAAACTCAGCCGGCTGATGAAGGAACTCTACGGCCCGGCCATGCCGGTTCTCGAAGGCATCAAAAAACAACTCGACCCGAACAATATCATGAACCCCGGCAAATCAGGTTTCAAAGGAGTCTGATCATGAATATCGACAACTATACCGACGCAATTATGAACTGCCGTTTCTGCTTCATGTGCCGCCATCTCTCCGGCGTCGGCAACGTGATGTTCACTGAATCGGACACCCCGCGCATCCGGGCCGCCATGATCTACGGCGTCACCATGCACCCGGAACAACTCGCCAACCGTGACTTCATCGACACGCTTTACCGTTCCGACCTCAGCGCAGCGTGCCGGTATCACTGCGTCAGCCATTACGATGAAAACGGACTGAACATCGCCGCCCGTACCGATATCGTGAATGCTGGATTCGCTCCCGATTACATCCGCAAGCTCGCCGACGAACTCCGAAAAAGCGAGAAGTGGAGCCGGAGAGGCAGCGGTGACGTACTCTACTTCAAGGATCCCTGCACCGCTGAAGCAATTTCCGTTCCCAGGGCCTTTGACAAAATTATGAAAAAAGCAGGCATCCCCTACCGAACCATCTCCGGCGGATGTATCGGCAAGGCTCTCAAAATTCTCGGGTTCGCAGCGGAGGCCCGGGAGGCGGCGGAGAAATTCGCCCGAATCGTCAATGACACCGGAGCAAAACTTCTGGTCGTCTCCAACCCCGCGGCTTACGACGCGCTGGTCAACGACTACCGGGAGTTCGGCATCAAAATCTCTGCCCGGGTAATGCACGTTTCGGAGTACCTGCAAAGCCTGAAACTCAAATTCAGGAAGGCCGGTGAACTATATTACCTCGAAAGCGACTTCCTCAAAAATTATAACCATAACTATAAATTCCCGCACGCACTGCTCGCCTCCCTCGGCGCGAAAATCATCCCCTTCGGCACCAATAACGAGGAGTCCTATACCTGCGGCGAAGGCGCGGTCGTCCTGCCGCAAATCAACGAAAGTATTGTAAGAAAACTCGCTGAATATGTCGCCGAACGCGCGGATGACCCCAGAAATGATCTCATCGTAGTCGCCTCGCCTTACACGAAAATCCAGCTCTCCAAGTATACGCAACTGAATGTGCAGACCCTCGAAGAACTCGCCGCGTCCTGCCTCTGAGCCGGGAGAATATGCCCTATGTCTCTTGTAAATATGAAGGAAATGCTGATCCAGGCACGGCGGGAAAAACGCGCCGTCGGCGCATTCAACGTCGCCAACTATGAAACCGCAGCTGCGGTTGTCAAGGCGGCGGAAGCGGAGCAATCCCCCGTCATCATTCAGGTCTATATGCGGCTCTTCAATTCCAACAAGGCCTACGACCTCGCCGGAACCCTGATCCGGCTGGCTCACCGCTGTAAGCAACCGGTGGCACTGCACCTCGATCACGGAGATAATGTCGATCAGGTCAAAGCCGCACTCGCCTGGGGATATACCTCGGTCATGTACGACGGGTCCCGACATCCCTTCGACGAAAATGTACGCATCACCAGTTTTTGCGCGGAGTACGCCAGATCATTCGGAGCCTCCAGCGAGGGCGAAATCGGCCACGTCGCACAGGGCGACGAAAACCGCCTGACCGAAGTCGACGAAGCAGTGGAGTTCGCCAACCGGACAGGGGTTGATGCC
>CAKUKT010000139.1 GCA_934663655.1 uncultured Victivallaceae bacterium | reverse complement strand
CCGGAATGAGTTATTGTCCGCGCTGCGGATTGTTCGGAAAGCCGAAAAACCGCTTCTGATTCATTGCTGGCATGGTTCCGACCGCACCGGCGCGGTGGTGGCGGGATACCGGATTCTGTTTGAGGGATGGAGTGTGGAGCAGGCGGTCGATGAATTGCTCGATCCCCGGTTCGGACATCACCGTTTCTACTACCGCAACATTCCCCGGCTGCTGCGTTCGATCGACTGGGAGGAGATGCGCCGCCAGGTGAATGAATGATTCTCGTAGTGTGATCTCCGGAATTGGGAGAGGCGATATATGAATAACGGACGAGGGGAGACGACCGGCGTGACACCGGAAGAGTGGCGGAAACGGATTGAGCGCCATGAACAATTCTGGACCGGGCAGGGGCGCGGGGCGCTGGTGATTGCCGCTCTGCCGCGGCCCGGAGCGGCAATTCCTCCGCTTTCGCTGGACAACTGGCAGGATGTCGCCGGGCAGGCGGCGACAATGCAGTGTCAGGCGGAAGCATTTGAATATTACGGAGATGCGCTGCCGTCACTGTTTCCGAACCTCGGTCCGGATTTCTTTCCGGCCGGTTTCGGCGGTGAACTTCGTTTTGCCGGAACGACTTCCCACATTCAGCCTTTCATGGCGACGCTGGCCGGGGCTGATAAGTGGCGTTTTGATTTCAACAACCGCTATTTTAAGGTGATGGACGAACTCTGCGATCTCCTGCTCCGGGAGGCTGCCGGACGTTATCTGGTTCAGGTTCCTGATTTTCATCCCGGGGCTGATTGCCTGGTCGGCTGGCGGGGACCGGAACAACTTTGTCTCGATCTCTACGATGATCCGGATGCGGTTGCGGCGGCGCTCCGGCACGTGAACAGGGAATTTGCCCGGGTCTTCCGGTTTTTTGCCGACAAGCTGAACGGTGCCGGTCAACCCTTTACCTCCTGGATCGGATTGATTTCGCACCGGCCCTACGGTATTCCCTCCTGCGACTTCAGCTATCTGATCGGGGAAGAACATTTTGAAACGGTGATAAAACCGGCGCTGATCGAAGAGTGCCGGTTATGCGAGCGGAATATCTTTCATGTCGACGGCAAGGGGGTGCTGCGGCACCTCGATTCCATTCTGACGTTGCCGAATCTTCAGGTGATACAGTGGGTTCCCGGAGCGGGCAATGGGCCGGCCCGGAATTGGATTGAAGTCTACCGCCGTTGCGTTGAGGCCGGGAAAGCAGTGCAGATTCAGGCGACGGTGGAGGATTTTGATGCTTTGTTCGCCTCGCTGCCGCCGTCACGCTGCATGATTATGCTTTCAGGAGTTCATTCCCGTCCGGAGATGGAGGCGGCGCTGGCGCGGATCGCCGCCTGGAAATAGCCGCTGCCGGTGAGTAATGTCGGTTCCGGCAGCGTGTCACTGTTGGGAAGCTTTTGCGGCGGCCGCGGCGGCGGCCGCTTCCCGTTTGCGCCGCAGCGCAATCGTCGAACCGTGCCAGAACAGCAGTGAAGAGATGATCTTCAACATCGCGCATACTGCAAAAACGACCGCTGCCGGACAGATGTCGAGCGAAATTCCCACGATAGTACCGGAGAGCGAGGCGGTCAGGTTGAGCAGCAGCAGGCGGATGCTGCTGAAGGCGCCCATCACCTCCACCGGAACCACGTCGTAGTGGACCAGCGGGATTTCCGTGGCTTCCATCAACTGCATGATCTGCCAGAGCAGATAGAACGCGAGAAAGATCCAGGCTGATGGTGAGTAGACCATACCCATCAAACCGATGCACAGCAACACCACTGTGGGGAAAATCATCCGCCCGGCGCCGAAACGGTCGGCGAATTTGCCGATCATGGTATTGGCAACCAGCGAGGAAAAACAGCTGATTGCGGTGGCGTAGCCGGCGATTTCGAGCGGTAATCCGATATCCCGCATGCCGACGACCACAGCATAGCTTCCGGCGCCGTCGCCGAATCCCCGCAGCAGATTGGCGGGCATGAGGGTGGTGAATTCCTTCATTTTGAAAATTTGCACGAGGTTTTTCAGCGGGGAGGTTTTCTGAACGGAATCGTTGCCGACCAGTTCCGGCAGTTCCCGGGTGTTCCACTTCAGGAAGGCGGCGCAGTAGATCATTATGAGGCCGGCGGCGGAGATCAGGGTGAAGGCGTAGGGAAAACCGATGTATTTGAGCGCTACCGAGGCGAGCAGGCTGAAGATGATTCCGATTATTCCGCCGATGATGCCGATCAATCCGAAGAATTTTCCGCGGTGGTCGGGCTGAATGGAACGGCTGAAGAGCATTGCATCGACCGACCCGTAGTTGGCGCTGAAAATTGAACTGAGAATACCGAAGATAAACAGCAGCGGAAACAGCAGATATTCCCCACGCAGCACCGCAAAAATCGTCAACGCCAGAGTGAGGGTCGGAGACAATGATACCCCCAGAATCTCCAGCCAGCCGCAGAAACGGGGGCGGTTGCGGATACGGTCAAGGAAAGCGGTGGAGAGGATCATCGTGGGAAGGCCGACAATCAGAAACGGTAGACTCAGCAGCCCCATCTGGGTGGTGGAGAGCCCCAGCGCAAGAGAAAATGCCATCGCCGTCTGGCCGCTGATCAGCGGGACGTAGGCGTTCCGGAGCATCGAGGCGCCTCCGTAGCAGATCAGATTGTGCTGCTCACGCGGATCATGGGAGATAATTCCCAGCGCTTTACTCACCAAAGAACTCATATCCGGTTTTCTCTGCAAAATTCATGCTCATGTGTTGTACGTAATGCGATCAGTTGGCAATCGCTTGAAGTTTTCCCGCACAATATTCGTCGCCTCCGCTGCGTCCGTGACGGCGTCAAGATGTTCAATTCTCTCCCTCAAGTCCGGCGGCGAACTCCTCCCAGACGCGGCGCACCAGTTCCGGCGGAAAGCCCCGTCCGATCAGAAACCGCAGCGCTTTATCCCGTTTCCGGCGCGGATCATTTTCCCGGCTCAGGGTGCGCCACTTTTGTTCCAGCGCCGCCCGTGCTGCTTCGGGTTCCAGTTCTCCGTGTTCCCGCAGCGCGTTTTCGACTGCGGCGGCGGAGAGGCCGCGCCGGCGGAGTTTCAACTTGATCATCCGCGAACCGCTGCCCCGGGAGTAGAGCAATCCGGTACAATCTTCGGCAAGCAGTTCGTCGTTGATAAAGCCGCGACGACGACATTCGGACACGGCTTCGGCACATTGAGCCGGAGAGTAACCGGCCCGGCGCAGCCGGGCGGCAAGTTCGCGTTCGGAAAACGCCCGCCGGTCGAGCATTCGCAGGGCCGCTTCGAGCGGAGAATATTTCGTCTGGCGGGTCGTATCCATCATTTGAGCCCGAGCAACAGGCGAACCAGCTGTTCTCCGGAGAGGGCGCCGAGAGCGCCGCCGGGAGCGAGGGTTTCGCTGAAGCGGTCGATCTGATCCGGGGTCGGCACCGCCGGACCGCAGACCGCGAGCGGTACCGGAGTGGTCGTATGCTGGCGGAGCCGGATCGGTACCGGATGGTCGGGCAGAACCGCGAAGTTGATCGGGCGGCCGGCCAGCGCGTCAAGAACCGGTGCCACGATTTTAGAATCGAAGTCGGCGATAGCCCGCAGTTTAAGATCGAGATCGCCGATGTGAGAACACTCGTCGATCGCTTCGACGTGCAGGTAGACCAGATCGAAATCCTCAATCGCCTTGATCGCGGCGGCGGCTTTACCGGCATAATTGGTGTCGGTGAATCCGGTGGCGCCGGGAACGTCGATCACCTCCATCCCGGAACAACGTCCCAGTCCCTTGATGACATCCACCGCGCTGATGATCGCTCCACGCCGTCCGGAATATAGTTCGCTGAATTTGCGCAGGGAGGGGCGGGCGCCGGGGCTCCACGGCCAGATCCGGTTGGCGGGACTTCGCCGACCGGCATTCAGGGGGTGGGCGGCGAGAAATTCCGCCGCCTTCTCCTCCAGATTCCGGAGAAATTCCACTGTGTGATGCGCCTCCGGAGAGTCGTCCGCGGGGGAGAGCCGGAGTTCCGACAGGGCGATGCCCTGGGACGAATCGGGCTTGAAGTAGTTCACGCGCGCGGAAAATTCCCGGCCGTGAAGAATCAGCAGGTTGCGGTAACTCACCCCGCTGTGAAAGGTCACCTGATCGCTGTCAAACCGTTTTTTGAGATCGGCGATCAAGGTGGCGGCGTCGGCGTCGGAGATGTGTCCGGCGGAATAGTCTTCCAGTATTCCGTCGGGCGTGACGGTGACCAGATTGCAGCGAAACGCGATGTCGCCGGGGGCAAGTTCAATGCCCTGGGCCGCCGCCTCGATCGGTCCGCGGCCGGGATAGTTGAATTCCGGCCGGAAACCGAGCACCGACATGTTGGCCACATCGGAGGAGGTCGGCAACCCGTCGGGGAGAGTCAGAAATGTTCCGGACGCGCCCCGGGCGGCGATGGAATCCATCGCCGGGGTCGGAGCGGCTTCCAGCGGTGAGAGCAGATTGAGTTCCGGCAGGCGGTCGTCGGCCATGCCGTCGGGGAGGAAGATGATCGCTTTCTGATTCATGATGACAAGGTATTGAGAATTTGAATTATTTCTTCGGCGGATCTGCCGCGCAGCAGCACCAGCTTGTCGCGGGAAAATTCACCGGTTTTGATTTCGATTGCGGCGATCGGAAGGTTGAACCATCCGGAGAGGGCTTTCCGGAGTGCGGCATTGGCTTTGCCGTCCACCGGTGGCGCTTGAATGGCGATTTTGAGGGCGTCACCGAACCACCCCGCCGGAGCCGTTCGTCTGGCTCCGGGCTGGAGGTGAAGTTTCAGCAGCGCTCCGTCACGGGATTCGGTTACTGCGCTTCTAAACGTTTCCGTCGTCATCTCCGCTCACCGGGCGCAGATCCTGCGCGGGAAGTTCCGAAGCTGGTTCCGAGGGCATATTCAGCAGCTGGCGGATCTGCTCAACCGAAAGCGTTTCCTGCTCAAGCAGCGCCTGCGCGAGCTTTTCGAGCTGGTCACGGTGGGCGGTGAGCACGTCGCGGGCGGTCTGAAGCGCGGTATGAATCAGCCGGCGGACTTCGAGGTCGATTTCCCGGGCGGTCTCCGGCGCAAGCTGTTCCGGAGTCGGTCCATCGATCCGCAGGTGGGGATGAATCTCGAAATCGCCGACCTTGGCCGGACCGATTTTCTCGCTCATGCCGTAGAGACAGACCATTTTGCGGGCGATGTCACTGAGTTGCCGGATATCGCCGGAAGCGCCGGTGGTGATATCGCCGAAAATGATCTCTTCGGCGGCGCGTCCGCCCATGGTCATGGACATTTCGGCCTCGAGTTCGAGCTTGCTGCGCAGGTAGATGTCCTCCTTGGGCATGGAGAAGGTGGCGCCGAGATAGGCCTGGCCGCGGGGAATGATCGTTACTTTGTGCAGCGGGGTACACTTATCGTTGTGAAGAGCGATCAGAGCATGTCCGGCCTCATGATAGGCGGTGATTTTGCGGGCCTGATCGGGAATTTTGCGGCTGCGCCGTTCGCTGCCGTAGCAGACCTTGTCGCGCGCCTCCTCGAGGTCGGCCTGAGAGACCGCTTCGCGGTTGCGGCGGGCGGCGAGCAGTGCCGCCTCGTTGCAGAGGTTGGCGAGGTCAGCCCCGCTGAAACCGGGCGTGGTACGGGCGATCACGTCGAGATCGATGTCCGGCTCGACTTTTATTTTTTTGACATGGACGTCGAGAATTTTCCTCCGTCCGGTGATATCCGGCAGATCCATCACCACCTGACGGTCGAACCGTCCCGGACGCAGCAGCGCGGGATCGAGTACATCCGGCCGGTTGGTGGCGGCGAGCACGATCACACCGGCGCGGCTTTCGAGTCCGTCCATTTCGACCAGCATGGCGTTGAGGGTCTGTTCGCGTTCGTCGTGGCCGCCGCCCCAGCCGGAGAAGCGGGAACGCCCCACGGCGTCGATTTCGTCGATGAAGATCAGGCAGGGGGTGTTGCGCCGCGCCTGTTCAAACATGTCGCGCACCCGGCTGGCGCCGACGCCGACGAACATCTCCACAAAATCGGAACCGCTGATGGAAAAGAAGGGCACTCCCGCCTCGCAGGCTACCGCCTTGGCCATCAGAGTTTTACCGGTACCGGGTTCTCCGACCAGCAGACAACCTTTGGGAATCTGTCCGCCGACCAGCTGGAACCGGATCGGATCTTTGAGGTATTCGACGATTTCGGAGATCTCCTCCTTGGCTTCATCGGCGCCGGCGATATCGTCGAATTTGACTTTCAGTTCATCGGGCGGGATCATCCGCGCCTTGCTCTTGCCGAAATCCATGGCGCCGCGTCCGCTCATGCGCATCTGGCGGGCGGAGATGAAGTAGATGGCCCCGATCACGAGAATGGTCGGCAACAGCCAGATCAATACGAAGTTCCAGAGGCCGGCGTTGTTGGTGTCGACGGCGAACTGGGTTTTGGCGAGGAGCTGATTGAGTTCTTCGGAGTAGATAACCCGCGAACGGTAGGCGGAAGAGCCTCCGGATCCATGGCCGGTTTGAGCTGCCGGAACTCCATTGATACCGGTCGGGAGCGGCTTTTTGAGCTGGCCTTCGACGGTGAAAACCCGTCCGCTTTCCGGAGTGAATACCGCAGTAAGCACTTCGCCGGACCGCAACAGCGCTTCAAATTCGCTCTGGCTGATTTCCTGCTGGTTGGACGGTGCGTAGCCTTTGAAAAGCAGCATGCCGCCGATCATCAGCAAAATCACCAGCCAGACGATCGCCGCCCGGGAACTGCGCGGTTCCTGGGGGCGTATCTGGGGGCGCGGGGGTTTGCCGCCGTTATTGGAGGGAGGCGGAGTGGGTGGGGTTTTATCCTGATTATCCATAAAAATGATTTTTTCTCCTCAATTCATAAGCTGAAGCCGTCGGGAAACCACCTCCCGGGACAAGTTTCGATCCGGGATTCAGTCGATTTTCAGCCACGCTCAC